>CAXFOQ010000013.1:0-27690 GCA_964004705.1 uncultured Flavobacteriales bacterium
AAGGAGCTCAGTGTTTAGCGCCTAATGGAAAACTTTTGTTTTTTACTGCTTGTGATCGTGAAGATGGACTAGGTCGTTGCGATATATATATCAGTATAAATAGAAATGGACAGTGGTCAGATGCAAGAAATTTAGGATCTACTATCAATAGTAAATACTGGGAATCACAGCCTACCATTTCTCCTGATGGAAGGGAGCTTTATTTTGTGAGTAATAGACCAGGAGGCTATGGCGATATGGATATATGGAAAAGTGTACTTTCTGAGCAAGGTACTTTTTCTACACCTGTCAATTTAGGTTCTACTATCAACACCCCATACGATGAAATGTCACCCTTTATACATACCGATAACCAAACTTTATATTTTGCATCTAATGGGCACCCCGGTTTAGGCGATTTTGATTTGTTTTTAAGTCGTAGAAATTATCCCGACGCTAGTTGGCAAAACCCAATTAATTTAGGTTATCCTATCAATACGCTTGGAGTTGAGAATAGTCTTATTGTAGCTTCAGACGGCAAAACAGCATACTTCGCATCCGATAAATCGGGTTACGGTCAAGAAGACATTTTCTGGTTTCATCTGCCTCAAGAAATGCAATCGCAGCAAGTGGCTTATCTCAATACTAAGGTTTATGATGCCGAAACCAAAACACCGATGAAATCAAGTATTGAAATCATTGACTTAGCTACTGGCAAAGTGATGATATCGTCATTTACATATACCAATTCGGGTGAATTTTTTACTTGCTTACCAGCCAATACCAATTATGCCGTTAATGTTTCTAAAGACGGTTATTTATTTCATTCGGAAAATTTTGTCTTAAATGAGCAAAGCGCATTACAAGCTCTGAAGTTGGATATACCATTACAACGACTCAACAAAGGAAGTAAGATTGTATTGAATAATATTTTCTTTGATATCGATACCTATACGCTAAAAAATGAATCTGAGGTAGAGCTCAATACCTTAGTTAATTTTATGAATAATAATGCTAGTATTGAAGTAGAGATAGAAGGTCACACCGATAATATAGGGGCAGAATTGCATAACCTCAAACTTTCAGAAAACAGAGCCAAAGCCGTTTATGATTTTCTAGTAGAAAATGGCATAAGTGCCAACAGAATGACTTTCAAAGGCTTTGGAGCAAGTCAGCCCATTGCTACTAACGATACAGACGAGGGTAGAGCCACCAACAGAAGAACAGCTTTTAGGGTGAAGAAATTTTGATTGTATTGCTTAGTATTTTTTAATACTATCAAATTTGCATAAATTAAAGGGCTTTTTTCAGTCTCACTAAATTTTGTAATAAGTCTTCCAATCGGTCAAGTGGTAGCATATTCGTACCATCAGATTTAGCATCTTTAGGCTTAGGGTGCGTTTCTATAAAAATACCATCTACACCACTAGCAATTGCTGCTTTGGCTATGGTTTCTATAAGTTGAGGTTTACCTCCTGTAATACCACTACTTTGGTTGGGCTGTTGTAGAGAATGTGTAACGTCCATAACAACTGGGGCATATTCTTGCATAAGAGGTATGCCTTTAAAATCCACTACCAATTCGTGATAACCAAACTGACTGCCTCTTTCTGTAATTAGCACACAATTGTTGTCGCAATCTTTTACCTTTTGTACAGCAAATTGCATAGCTTGTGGTGACAAGAATTGACCTTTCTTGATATTAATGGTTTTGCCTGTTTTGGCAGCAGCTACTATCAAATCGGTTTGGCGGCACAAGAAGGCTGGAATTTGTAAAATATCCACATGTTTGGCAGCTAATTTTGCCTCCTCTACAGAATGTATATCTGTAGTTACGGGAATATCTAGCTCTTTTCTTATTTTCTTCAGAACAGCAAGAGCTTTTTCATCACCAATACCTGTGAAAGAGTCTAAACGTGAACGATTAGCTTTTCGATAAGAACCTTTAAAAACAAAAGGAATCTCTAATTTTTCACAGATTACTTTGATGTGTCGAGCAATATCAAAAGCCGTTTCTTCGCTTTCGATAGCACAAGGTCCAGCAATCAGAAAAAAGGAATCTTTAAATTTTAATTTACTTATCACGATATAATTTTATTTACTGCTCGAAAATACTCTTTTTATGCCAATACCTATATGAAGACCATAGTTTACAGATGGAATACCAGCATTAAACTGTTTGGTGTAAATGTGGAAATGGGTTTTTTCTCCACCATAAAGGTAGCTGAATTGAAAACCATTATGCTCAACACCTCCAATATGATAGCCTAATGCCAAACGATGTTTTTTCATTTTTTTATGAACTTCTAAAGTCAGTTTTGGAATATCATAAAGGTTCATTCGGTGTTCAATGGATAGGTAGTAGCCTTGAATTATTGAATTGTATAAAGGCTGATTTATACTTAGTCTATACCTTGTAGGAAGTTTCCAGTTATAGCTTTCTTTTATATTACTTTGTAGATCCGATTGTAGACTATCTATTTCATTTCTGATGATGCTATCGCTAAAGCTTAGAAAGTCATCAACATTAATACCTTCAAATTCATACTGACTTTCAATATGCATATTGCTAGTCTTATCGTTCCATCTAATGAATCCTAAATCACTTATTGACAATTCTATTTCTCCATTACTATTACTGTCTTTATAGCTCATCCCAAAAACTGCGCCATAACCATTGTTCCCAAAAGGTTTTTGTAATAAATCTGTTGTGTCCGTGAAGTGAGCTTCATAATCCACTTGATAATTAATGAAAGCAGCCTTAGGGTCAGTATAAAAATGAGCTTCATTGACAGTACCATCTAGAAAATGGTGTCCTAAAATTAGCCCTACACTGGTTTGTATTTTTTTACTCCATTGATATGAAAAGTCTAGTTGTGAGTAGTTAAAAGCAGTAATGTCAATGGGGTCTAGTTTAAGGTTTTCACCCTTGAATGGAGTGTTTCCCAACAGACTCAATTCGACTAATGATTTTGAGTAGGTGGCGTACGCTCCTATATGGTTAGATAGACCCAGCCCCCAACCTTTTTTATTCTGATAAAGAAAAGTGTTATTACTTTCAAAGGCAATATTATTTTCTGCTTTTAAAGCGTCTATGATGTTGCTCTTTTCCTTAGCATCTAAAAAGCCATAGGACTGTGACAGTAATTGAGAGTTAATGCTACTGTTAAACAAACCAATATCTGTATTAAACTCCAAAGAGCTTTCTTGCGAATAGGCCGATAAAGTAAGAGCTACTAAGAAAATCGAAAAATACTTTGGCATTATTCTACTGTATAATTGAAGTTAGCAACGAGTTTTAAATCCATCGTATAGTTACTGTATATAGTGACGAATTGGTTTGAAGGCTGTGTATTGAGAGTGACTTCAAAAGCTATCTTTTTACTTAGTGATAAACTTTCGCTGATATTGTTGAAAGCGAAGGTCAATTCACTAGATTTACTAGAAATTGTTTTGCCATTAGCATCGACTTCACTAGCTTGAACGATTTGTTTAGAAAGAAGACTTTCTAATACCATATTATTTTGGTCTAGCAAATACATTTTTATTTCAGCATCGATAGGGTAGCTGTTTTGTGCTAGTAGAGTAAAGGAAGCCTGTTCAATATTGTCTATTGAAAAAGAAACATCTATCGTATCTTTTAAGTAAATGTTTGAGCCTGAAAAGGATAAGGGTATTTCAATTTGCAACTCTGATTTTATACCATAGTTTTTAAATAAAAAACCATCATCTCGATTGTCATCAGCGTTGAGCAATAGCTCAAAATCAACATCTAAGGTATGGGGTTTATTTTCTATGAGTTCGTCTATATTAGAATTTACTTCGTTAAATACTAACGTACTAGTGCTAGGAGTTACTTCTGGGTTAAAGTTGGGGTTTTCTATGGCTGAACCAATAGAGATGGGAGAGGATAGCACATCGCTATTCAATACAATTTCATTTTGGTCACTTGTACTTTTGAAAGTATTAATACGCACATCTGCTTTAGCACCAATGGAGTTTTCAGTCAATAGTTTCACTTCGATATGTTCTAAATCAAACTGTCCGCTGAAATCTGAAAAATCGCCAAAATCTAATTCTTGACTTTCATTGATGGTATCTTTACCCATATAGCCCCAAGCTTTTTCAGGAATTATTTCCTTTATAGTAATGGTGTTAAATACGCTATCTTCTAGTGAAATGTGAGTGACAACACCTGATGAGTCAATCCAACCCCTAGATTCGGTGTGTATGGTATTAATGGTATCCCCATATTTACCTGTCATATCTATTTCGTATCCAGAAAAGTCGAAAAGTTTGGTTTCAGTAATTGAGCCACCCTCAGGAGCAGGAGGTAGTTCAAAATAAAATTCAAAAGGCTGACCATTTAAAGTAGTTCCGGGTATTTTATATTCAATCTTTAGGGTGTCTTGTATGGTGCTTACGCCCACAACTTCTACGCCACCTTCTGCCACCAACACTCTTTTTAGTTTAACGTCTCCAATATCAAAGGCTACGACAGTATCTTCATCAAAAATTTCTTGACTAGGAAAAACAGCAATTCCTTCTTGGAGTTCGATATTACGAATAACAATTTTAGCTGTTAGAGCATCACTATAATCAATAGTTACTGGATTAGGTGCTGTACCCACAATATCGGCACTAATTATCTCAGCCTCTAGATTGCCTAATAAAGTCTGACCTGCTAATGATTCTGTGGTTGTCTCACTTTCTCCGCTAGCAAGTACAGGTATATTCATCGTAATAATATTGTTAGTTTCTCCCTCATTACGAAGTTCGATAACGACATTACTCAAATCGGTAGGTAGTCCATTTTCAATGGTCAAATCTAGGTATCCATCTGTAAAGGTCATTTCTTCAAAATAGTCGTTAGCATCAATAGGAAAGGTCTCATTGAGCAAGTCTGAATAGGCAGGGATAACTGCTGTGACACCATCAGGAAATAAAATCGTACCAAAATCTATTGAGGAGATTAAGTTTCCCATAGTTATAGAATGAGTGACCGTTGTATTTGAAAAATTGATGGTCTCCAGTTTAACATTTTTAGTTGTGCTGATAGGTTTTAAATGAATCAGACTATCAAAATTATAATTGATAATTTCTTTTTGATAGATAAATTTTAAGCTGTTATCACTTAGTGTATCAAATTGTATGATACTATCCTTAACAATATCCGTAAGATTTAAAGTAGTATAAGCTATGGGTGTACTAATGTCAGTATCCCAACTGGGTTTTTCAAAATCATGGCGACATGAAAATAGGATACATAGAAGTAGAAGGTATGGAAGAGTGTATTTCATTCTGATGGCAAATTTGTATACATCAAGTATATTTAATTTTAGTCTTTCTGATAATTAATAATTATACCTACCATTTCAGCGCTCTTTTAAAATTTCTTATTTGTCTTTCATTGTCGTTATTGCCAAGTTTTTAAAAAGTTTGTCCTTTGATTTCATAGGACATGTACTATTGTATGATAAATTTAATATCAATACACCATTATTGCCAATAAGATGTTCTTGTTCTATAAAATCATTTAAAGATTTGGGGCGCAATCGTTCGGCTAAAGCAAGGGAATACATATTTTATTGAATTAGAATTTTTCCTAATTCTTCAGAAGTCTTAAGCAAATAAAAGCCATTTTTAAGAAACGGTAGCTTAAAAGAAAAATTATTCTTCAATTCTTTTTCAAAAACTTTCTGCCCTTGTAAAGTGTATAAGACTACCATTTCTGTTGGCTTAACTGTAATGGTCTCACCATTCATAATGGGGTTAGGGAAGAATAGGCTAGTTCGCATTTCTTTTTCTTCTATTCTTGTAATTTGGCATTCGGCCTCACAATCTTCTAATGTGGCATAATCGCCATCGGCATTACTCAGTTCAACACATCCTTCATCAACACACATGTAGGAATTGATAGTAGCACCGAAGCTTACAAATACAACAGTATTATTGCCCGAGTTTGGTATAGCTAATGTGTCTGTTATTCTATTGTAATATATATCGGCAGGAGAGCTCATGTTATCAACAACTACTGTTGAATTGCCACTAAAGTCACTGTTGAATTTACTAATCGCATTATTACTCCAAGCAGACACATAAAAATCTCCATTATTATCCATAGAAATTCCATCACAATTTCCGAGATTTGTGTTGGCAACAACAGAATATGATGAATCCGACATATCAATTTCAATAATCGGTGCATTATCACCCCAGCATACTACTAAAAGTCTATTTTCTATGTCATCATAAAAAATACCATTAGGAGTTACGGGAGTAGAATCAATCTCAAGATTTTCGATATACATATTGAATTGACCACTTGTTAAATTGTAACGATATATATCTTTACCAGCAAAATCCGTTATAAAAATATCATTTCCCTTATGAGTTATGCCATTTGCAAAAGATGTACCTAGATTAACGTTTACAGTTTGTTCTTCTGTAACAAGGTTATATGCTTTTAGTCGACTACCACTACAAGCAAATAATACTTCTCCTACTACTTCTAGTCCGTGAGGACCAGAACCAACACCTGAGGCGAAAACATCCAATTCATCGTTAATGGCATCGTAAGAAAGTATTTGACCTTGACTAGAGTTAGACACTAAATAACGTTGTCCATAGCTGTCATAATCGATACTTTCAGGGCTATTGTAGGATTGAGCGAAAAGATTTGAAAAGCCTAACAGTAAAGAGAAAGTGAATAGTTGTCTCATTCTTATTTTACCATTAGTTTAGTATTTTTACCGTTGTTAGTTTTAATTAGGTAAATACCACTTTCTAACAAACCTTGTATTAAAAGACTTCTTTCTTGAAGTTTATTAGAATAGACGATTTGTCCTTGTAAATTAGAAATATTCAAGTGAAAAGGTTTATCATAATTTTGGAATTGTAGCACACCATCTTCATCAATGGGGTTAGGAAAAAATTTTATACTTTCTTTCTTATTTTCTTCAATGCTACTCAAGTTACAGGCGGCCTCACAATCTTCCAGAGTAGAGTATTCGCCACTTGCGTCCATTATTTCCTCACAGCCATCATTAGAACAATTGTATGAACTCTCAGCTATATAGTCGGCATTATAAAGTTCAATAATTTCATTAGGACCTTGACTTGGCCAATTGAAACCATTTGTAGCAAGATATATTTTTCCATCAGGGCTTACGCAAATATCTCTTAATCGGCCCCATTCATTATTGAAAAAGTCAGTCTCACCGATGATGTCGTCACCAGACGAGTTAAATTCAAAACGAACTAATTTCTTACCTTTCAATACAGTCATTAGTAATGTATTCTGAAACTCAGGAATTGAAGGGTGGTCGTACCATATTATATCTGATGGTGCTATGGTTGTGCTTCCATTAATATATGCACCTGTACTCCAAAGTGGCTCAATTATATTATATTCATTACAAAAGTCAGTCTCTGTATATGAGTTTGACAAACCATTTGCATAAGTTATGTAATCACTAACGTCAGAAGTTGGAAGATTATCACACATTCCTTGCGCATTAGGCCAACCATAATTTCCATTAGCCACTATAATATTTAATTCATCGTCTCCATTTGGGCCATGTTCTGAACTATAAATAATACCGTTTGGTCCTAGGGCTAAGCCCTGTGCATTTCTGTGACCAATAGACCACACATAGCTATATGGGCTCGGATTATCGGCTTTAGGCTGTCCAAAGTTACTACCATTAGCATCGATATCTATTCGAAGTGTTTTACCAGTTAGAGCTGTTTCATCCTGAGAAGCCATCCAATCTTGTGCATCACCAGTTGTAACTAACAAGGTGGTGTTGTCAATAGCTAGAAGTCGGCAACCAATGTGTGTGCTATTACCATCTATACCATCTACCATTACGGTTTCGTTGATGAGAGCATCATTATCAAAATCATATTCATAGTAAACAATTTTCTCACTAGCACCACCAGCAGAATAATAAGTGTACGCCATAAATACATATGGGGCACCATTATTGAAGTTAGGATGTATTTCCATACCTAATAGCCCTGACTCATATTGATCGTACAACTGAGGAGCAAGGTTTAATAGAATATATTGTTCTCCAGTCTCTACATTCACTCGGCTAACAATTCCAGAACGTTCGGTGACCCAAATGTGGTTATCAGGTCCCCATTTAATTTCCCAAGGGACATCTAGCCCTCCGATAACTTCTCTTTCAGTAAGGGTAGTATTACCAACTTGAATTTGTGCAAAAGCGTAGCTTAAAATTAGATTGGCAAATAATAGAATCAGGTACTTTTTCATAATGGTTTGTTATTGTAAAGGTTAAAGTATACAAATATCGTTAAAAATAGGCAAATAGACTATTTCTGATAAAATTAAATTGAAGTTTAACAAAATAAAAGTTTGATAAAAAAGTTTAAATTTGAAAACAAACTAATTTTACAATTTATGAAACTGAGTAATTACATTTTATTATTTTTTGCATTAGCAACAATTTATTCTTGTAAATCCAAACAAGGACTGAGCGTAAAAGATCAAGGTGAAGTATTGATAGAGCAGTATTGTTCTGGAGATAAGTATTTTTCTGATAAAAATACATTTAGAGGTAATGCATTAGGTGAAAGTCTAGACCAGATGACTGCAAAGAAAAAAGCACGTTCTAATGCCCAGGCAGAATTAGCCAAAACCATAAGTTCAACAATGAAAATAGTTGGAGATAATTATGTGAACTCTACTGAATTTAATAATAAGGAAGAGGTTACAGAAACGTTTAATGAAATGAGTAGAACTGTTGTTGACGAAACCTTAAATGGTGTAGTTACGATTTGTGAGAAGATGACTAAGACCCCTGATGGCAAGTATAAATGCTATATGGCATTAGAACTAGCCGCTGAAAAATTAGCATCTAAGTATCACGAAAGGCTTTCTAAAGATGAAAAGATAAAGGCTGACTATAATTATGAGAAGTTTAAAGAAACCTTTGAAAAAGAAATGGAAAAGTTATCTAACGGATACTAATAAATAGCCCATTATTTTTAAAAATAAAACTCGTCTCTGGGCGAGTTTTATTTAGTCTTTGACAAAGCTATTGATAAAATCGGGAATAACAGTCTTCTTAATTTCTTTAATAGCTTTTTTATAGGATTCGTTATCTGCCTGTTCAAAATCTAATTGTATCCCTTTAATTTTATTAATATTCTTGCTGAATATAACTCTGTCTTCCAAGTCTTTAGCTTGTACATTCATATCCAAAAATGTGGTAAACATTTTTTGTCCTTTTTTTTCTATACCTTTTCTAGTATCAGCTTTTACAGTAAGGAATATTTGAGCATCTTTTTTATTACCAACGGGAGTGAAGCTCATTTCACTAAGGGCAGATTCTACAGCAAAGCGTAAGTCTGAACCGTTTTCATCTTTACCAAAATGTTTTTCTTCAGTTTGCACATATATTGTTGGGGTGTAAACATAAACTGGCACATTGATTTGGTGGGTTTTAATGCATTTAAACATTTTTTTTATAAAGTCGCTATTACTACCTTCGTCTAGCAAAGCCTGAAAATTTATAGCCACTTCTATTTTTTGTACGGTCTCAACACTTTTTATCTTAGGGACAGAAGTGATAAAAACACCATTAGTATCTGTACTTTGGCTGAGGTCTTTTAACTCTAGAAACACAGATGAAGTGATTAGGGGTATATCAGAAAGTAGATTACCTTCATGTTGCACGGTCAATATAATTCTATCTACAGAATTACCAATCATAGCTTTTATCTTTTTACTTTTACAATAGATTTGGTAGTCGTCTATGTAAGAGCGAAAACGGGCAATGATTTCACTTCCTAGAAATACTGTTTCTCTGTCAAATTCAGTTTTTAGAGGTTCACTAAGAAAGGGTTCCAAAACATCTAAGGCTTTGACGTAGTAAATGTATTTTTCCTTTAGTGGCGTGTAATACATGGTGGCTTTATTCAAAAAGTACTTGGATTCCTCTATAGCTTCTTGTATTCTAGCTGTTCTGGTTTCTTGATAAAGTTGTTTGCTGAGTCGGTAATACACCCAATATTCATTTTGTTGTGTGAAGGTACCCGCTAATTCGTAGCCCTCAAGTATTTCGTTAGCTTTTACTTCGATGTTAGATTTATAATCTTCTTCATAGCCATATTCTCTATCCATTTGTAAAAATACTGATTGAGAAGAAATACTGACTTTGATTTGAGAGCTGAGGTTTTGCAGTGCATTTTGTTGGGCTACTTGAATATAGTCTTGGGGGTGGTTACTTTTGTCAGCGATCCCTATTCCAATATAATGGCTTTCAGAAACGGGATATTCTTTAACCCAAGCAGGAATACTAGAATCTAGCTCGGTAGTCTGTTTTGATGATTGGCAAGAAATAATAAAAAGGGTGAGAAGGAGTAGGGATAGTTTATTCATTTTCTGGATTATAATTGTTGACCATTTGACTCACTTCTGTTGCAATTTCTTGATAGATATTGTTAGCTAAAGCGTTTACTGATAATAGAGATTTCTTGTTTTTAAACAAGTTTCTTAAGGCTCTCTTTTGGGAGTATGAGTTTTCAATAACATCGTTAGGACTTTGTTTACTTTGCCATCTCCAATTGCCGGGAATAATATTTCTGTAGTTAGTGTTGGATTCAGCAAAATGGACTTCGTCACGACGGTTTAAATTAATAAGTTTAGTTAATAGTATCTCGCCACTTTCTGTAGAAATAAGCTGAAACTGAAAACCTATTTGTACGCTAGTACTTCCTCTGTACTCTTGATATTTTATTTTGTCATATACAGTTTCGTAAAAATACTTTTCTGTTTCTTCATTATACTTACGAACTTTCCTTTCTGCCCAAGCCTTTTTTTCAGTTTTAACGATTGGATTTTTTTGTTTAGAAAAACTAACTAGCTTACCAGAAATTATAGCTTTAGCACCGATTAGCTCACCTGCTTGGGCGTTAGTATTTTCTGCTACTTGACCACTAAGTCCCATAATTTGTTCGTTTATAAAACTTTGGGTGTATGTTCTGTCAACAAGTTTGATGAAGGGATTATTCAGTTTCATCATTTTATCACTAACTAAGGCCGATATGGCAGATTCGCCACCACTTTGTCGTGTAGCGTTTTGAAATTCTACAATAGCAATAGTTAATAGTCCAGCCTCTAGAGCTAGTGCTTTTCTTTGTTTGGTTTCTTGATAAGAGTCAGGGATTTTATCGTAATTATAGTAGGCAGAGCGAAACTTTTCTAACTCTAGAAATTTATTAGCTTTTCTATATATAGGCTCAAATGTAGCAACATTTTTAAGGTCATTAACATTTTTGAAATTTGGCTTAAGAAGAGCAACCTCTTTTAGCAGTATTTCAGACTTAAAAAAATTCTCTTGTTCTAATAAATCCATAGCTTCATCATAAATTGTACTGACATAATCATCTATCAAGCTATTATAATCAGTGGTATATGTACTAGGGATATCTAAATTTATATTATACTTTTTTATTTTTTCTTTTGTCTGTTTAGCATTTCTGTAATGATATATAGCAGCTCTTTTGTCACCAAAGTTTTTAGACTTGAAAAAATCATCTAAAAAAGCATTTACTTGCTTTTGCCCTGAAAATCGAAGTCCTTCTTTAGCAGCAATAAAATCTACTTTTTTATTTAAGGCTTTCATATACCAAATACTGGCGTCTTGATATAGATTTTTTTCAGCGAATTTATCGCCCTTTTTGGTCAATGATTTTGGGGTGTCACAACTTACTAAGGTAAAGATTAGAAGTGAGCATAAAATGAATTTGAAATACAAAGTGTTCATCTCACAAAAATAGTTTTTTTTGGAAATCATTTAATTATTGTATTTTTAGTAAGAACTATGAACCTTTTAACTTTTTAAAAATGAAAGATAAAACATCAGAAGCGATCAATGTAAAATTATTAGAAGGCAAGCGCTACAGTTTTTGCAGTTGTGGATTGAGTAAAAATTTACCCTACTGCGACAATGCCCATCGAGAGTACAACGAGAAGGAGGGGACAGATTATAAATCCCTAAAAATTTTTCCTAAAGAAGACACTGAAGTAATGGTTTATTCAGCCACTTGGAAGCGTTGATAAATTGTAGATAACTTTAGTATTAAATCACTTTGGAGTCAAACACTATTTTTAAATTTAAAAAAAAATAGAAATGAAGAAATATTTTATGTTTATGGTCTTTACCATTGGATTTTTTTGGGTGTATGGACAACAAGAAGCTGATAGTACGCTTACAAGCGAAGAAATACAATTTAGAGATTCTATAACGGCTATTAATACTAACAACGCTTTAATTCAAGAAATACAAGTATTATATAACTATGGTACAGAGGCTTTTACATCATCTAACTTTAAGAATGCTATTACATATTTTGAATCGGTTATTGTTTTGGATTCTACCAATGCGGACGCGTACTTTAATAAAGGTTTATCTCATAAAGAATTAAAGAATTATGAATTAGCTATTTCCGATTTTGAAAGTACCCTCAAGATAGATGATAGCTATTTTGATGCAATTTTTAATATTGCTAAATGTTACGAATTGTTGAATAATAAAAAACTGGCGCTAAGTAATTATGATCGTTTATTATTAAATGAACCTAGCAATACAAAGGCTGCATATAATCAAGGTGTATTGTATTATTTAGAAAAGGATTATGATAATGCTATTAAAGCTTTTTCAAAAGCTATAAAGATAGATCCTAACTATGCCTATGCATTGAATGATAGGGGTAGCTGTTATCGAGCATTGGGAAACTATGACAAGGCTATAGCCGATTATTTTGAGGCTAGTAAAAACGATCCCCAGGCTTTTATTTTTAATAATTTAGCAAGTGCTTATCGTAAAGCAGGGGATAAAGACAAAGCAATAGAATATTACTCAAAAGCTATACAATCAGATGCCAATTATGAAATTGCATATAACAATAGAGGTACGGTCTATTTTGAGTCCGAGAACTACGATACAGCACTCAAAGATTTTGAGAAAGCATTAGAGATAAATCCCGATTATGCTATGGCGTTATGTAATAGGGCTGCTATTTATCACTTACAAAAACACTACACTGGAGCTTTAGCAGATTTGGAACAAGCGGTTAAGCTACAAGCCAACAATGCCACAGCTTTACTCAACAGAGGCATTACGAGAGAAATGCTAAGAGATGTTGATGGTGCATGTCAAGACTGGAAAAAAGCATATGAACTAGGTATGGAAAAAGCTAATGAATTTTATATTAACAATTGCGAATAAATATAGTTATGAAACAGTTTTTTTTAATAGTTCTATCTTTAATGACTTGTGGCTTATTCGCTCAAGATGTTGCTTTTAAGAAAGGTAATTTTAAAGACGATAAAATAGGTTTTGAAAAAGCTAAAGCTAACTTAAAATCTGGTGATCTATGGTTAGAGAAAGTAAAGGCTAAAGTATTAGCTATGGAATACGCAGCAAATGAATGCTTAAAAGCCTTGGAATTTTATTTACCCGCCTATGAGTTTAACCCTTTCAGTTCAGATTTAAATAGAAAGTTAGGTCATGCCTATCTATATACTAACACACCTTACAAGGCTATGCCTTTTCTAAAAAAATCTTTAGAATTATCAGGAGATAAGCCGGTACCTTTTTTATATTTTTTACTTGGAAAAGCCTATCAGTTGCAGCAAGATTTTGAACAAGCTGAAAAGTCATTTTTACGTTATGGAAGTCTAGCTAGTGAAAAAGAGTTAGAACTTTATAAAAAACTTAATAGAAAGCATATTTTCGAATGTAAAAGCGGTGCTAATATTTATAGCATGAAAACAAGAGTATGGGTAGATAATGTTAAAGAACTAAATTCTTTTTACGATGATATTGCTCCTAGTATTTCTGCTGACGGATCGGAAATTATATTCAATACCAATAAGAATGGTAATTATGATATTTACTCAGCAGAGCGTAAAAACAGAAAGTGGCAATCTTTAAAAGCCTTAAATAGTCTAAATAGTGAAGGCGATGATGTATCTTCTTCATTAGCCTATGATGGTCAACGATTGTTATTATTTAAATTCACTAATGGGCAAAGTGATATTTATGAATCTAAACTTCAGGGAACGGAATGGAGTGAGCCAAAACTCAAGATGTCAAAAGTGGTCAATACTGACGCTAATGAAACTTTTGCTTCTTATGACCCTCAAGATATCAAGGTCTATTTCATAACTGATGGTAGCTTTGCTGGTGACAAGAACATTAATTTTAGTGGTAAAAAAGATATGGAAGAAACCTTTTGGGGAAAAGCACAAAGTGCAGGACAACAAGTTAATTCAGGTTTTCAAGAAGGTTCGGTATATTTGGCACCTGATGGTAATACTATGTATTTTTGTTCGCAAGGACATACGTCAATTGGAGGTTATGATGTTTTTGTCTCATACCGAAACGACTTCGGACTTTGGGAAGAACCTATTAATATGGGTTATCCAATAAATACCCCTTTCGATGAACTTTATTTTAGTATTTCTGCTAATGGTAAAAAAGCCTATTTTGCTTCAAATAGAGATGGAGGTAAAGGAGGCATGGATATATATTGTGCTACCTTTTGGGGTGAACCTAAAAAACCGATAGTAGTTCGTGAGGATAATCTCATTGCCAGTATTGCTTCGCCTATACAAGATATTTACATTCCAGAAAGTATAGAAGTCTCAGTTGTCAATAGCCTAACTGTATTCAAAGGACGTATTTTAGACGGTCTGTTGCAAGATCCTGTTGAAGCAGAAATTAAAATCTTTGATAATGCTACAGGGGATGTATATTCTGTTATGCGTTCTAATAGTGCTACTGGTAAATTCTTATTGTCGTTACCATCGGGATTGAATTATGGAATATCGGTTGAGGCAGAAGGTTATTTGTTCCATTCAGAAAACTTCAATTTACCTGAGGGTTCAGCCTACAACATGATTAACAAAGATATCGAATTGAAGAACATCGATATTGGTAGTAAAATTGCTTTGAGAAACGTATTTTTCGATACGGGGAGAGCTGAGGTTAAGATAGATTCATATCCCGAGCTAGACCGATTGATACAACTGATGAACGATGTTCCAAGTCTTAAGATTGAGCTTTCTGGACATACTGACAATATAGGTGGTGATGCAGCCAATCAAAACCTGTCTCAAAGACGCGCAGAAGCTGTTAGAACCTATTTAGTTTCTCGTTCTGTAGATGGAAGTAGAGTAACGGCTATTGGCTATGGTGCCAGTCGTCCGATAGACAGTAACAGCACCAAAGTGGGTAGAGCCAATAACAGAAGAACAGAGTTTGAAATTACAGCCAATTGATATAATTTTACTTAATATTAGTATTTTTTACAATCTTTAAGGTTGTATTACTTAAATATATAATTAATTAAGCAACTTTTATTTGACTTTTTTCTTACTTAAATTTAGCACTACACCTAAAATGACCATAGTTATACCCAATAAACTCATTATTTCATAACTTTCCCCAAAAAGTAGGTAGCCAATAGCTAAGGCGTAAATGGTACCTACGTACTTAAGACTTATCATTCTGTTGGCTACACCACTTTGTATACCCTTAGTCATCAGTATTTGTGCAATTTGAGTAAATAGTCCCATCAGCAAAAGATACAACCAGTCTATACCTTTAGGTGTCACCCAATTTAAATACGACAGAATTGACATAATAGGAATAGCCACCAAAGGGAAGTACAGGACTACTACTAAAGGGTGTTCTGTATCTTTGAGTTGGCGTATACAAGTGTATGCCATGCCTGAAAACATAGCTGAGCAAATACCTATAAGCATAAAAGTTAGAGAAATACGTTCATCAAAACCTTTTATTAATGCTACTCCAGCAAAAGAAATACCAAAATAAAGCCATTGTTTGACTTGCATTTTTTCCTTCAAAAAGATAGCTGCAAAAAGAGCAGTAAAGATGGGAGATAGATATTGCAAAGTCACTGCACTAGCTAACGGTATGTTTTGTAAAGTATAGAAAAATAATAATAGGGCAGTAGTACCAAAAATACCTCGATATATTAAGATTTTTTTATTGTTACCCAATATGGGTATGCCTAATTTTTGGAGCACGGCCACACTCAAAACAATAGAGATGATAGAACGGAATAAAATGAGTTCGTGGGCTGGAATATGGGGCAAGTACTTCACACATATTTGCATAAGAGCAAAAGCCAGGGTAGAACCTAGCATATAAAAGACGCCTTTTTTCACTGAAAGAGTTGTTGTAAGGCTTGTGAGGGGCTGAGTTTAGCCTCCATAACTTCTTGTTCTAATTGGGCTATTTGGCTATGGTGTTGGCTATAAAAATCATCTTGCAAACGAGCTTTTATCATCTGATGAAACCAATAGCGGTTTTGCTCTTGGCGTTGGCTTTGTAATGTTCCTCGTTCTTGGGTCCATTTGCGATAAGCCTCGATAGTTTCCCAAGCTTGGTCAATGTGTTGTTTTTCCAATGCCGAACAAATGCCCACCTGTGGAGTCCAACCGTTAGGGTTAGGAGGGAAAAGGTGTAAGGCTGTTTTGTATTGGGCTTGGGCTTTTTTAGCTGGAATGATGTTATCCCCATCGGCTTTGTTGATGAGTAAGATATCCGCCATTTCCATTATGCCTCGTTTAATGCCTTGTAGCTCGTCACCAGCCCCAGCCAACATAAGCAATACAAAGACGTCCACCATAGAATGAACGGCTGTTTCGGATTGTCCTACGCCAACCGTTTCTATGAGTATGACTTCATAACCAGCAGCCTCGCAAAGGAGTATGCTTTCTCGTGTTTTTTTGGCTACGCCACCCAAAGAACCTGCCGTTGGTGAGGGGCGAATAAATGCCAAATCATCAACCGACAATTCGTGCATACGGGTTTTGTCACCCAATATGCTACCTCCTGATTTTTCACTAGAGGGGTCAATGGCTAAAACAGCTACCTTAATGCCTTTTGCTGTAAGGTGTTTACCTAGGGCTTCTATAAACGTGCTTTTGCCTACTCCGGGAACTCCCGTTATGCCTATACGCAAAGATTGTCCGCTAAAGGGTAATATGTCTTGTAGGATACTTTGAGCTTCTTGCTGATGCTCGGCAAGTGTACTTTCCACTAGCGTAATAGCTCTAGCTAATGCCGAACGATTCCCTGCTATGACCTCTTTACTAAGCTTATTCATCGAGTAATTGCTTTAATATGTCACTAGCAGCTTGGGCAATGACTGTTCCGGGTCCAAAAATACTAGTTACTCCAGCTTGGTACAAGAAATCGTAGTCTTGTTGTGGAATCACGCCACCAGCAATAACTAATATATCGCCACGCCCCATAGCCTCAAGTTCACTGATGACTTGTGGTACTAAGGTTTTGTGTCCTGCTGCTAGAGAAGATACGCCCAAAATATGTACGTCATTTTCTATAGCTTGTTTGGCGGCTTCTTTAGGCGTTTGGAACAAAGGGCCCATATCCACATCAAAGCCCAAATCGGCAAAAGAGGTGGCTACCACTTTAGCCCCTCTATCGTGGCCATCTTGTCCCATCTTAGCGACCATTAAACGGGGACGTCTCCCTTTTTGCTTTTCAAATTTAGCACTTAGCTCTAAAGCTGCTTTGAAATGTGGGTTGTCTTCTATTACCATCTTATAAACACCTGATATCGAATTGTTTTGTGCCTGATAGCGACCAAAAACCGTTTCACAAGCATACGAAATTTCGCCCAAAGTAGCTTGTTTTTGGGCGGCTTCTACAGCCAAAGCCAATAGGTTGCCCTCCCCATTTTCACAGGCTTGGCTAATGGCATCTAGGGCTTGTTGTACAGCGACTTCATCGCGTTGGTCTTTGAGTTCTTGGAGTTGTTTTATCTGAGATAAACGGACTGCTGTATTGTCCACTTCCAAAATATCCAAGTCTTGTTCTTCGGATTTGTTCTTATAAGCATTAACCCCAACAATGGTATCTTTTGCACTGTCTATTCGGGCTTGTTTTCTAGCGGCGGCTTCTTCAATACGCATTTTTGGTAAGCCCGTTTCTATGGCTTTTGCCATACCACCCAATTCCTCAATTTCTTGTATGTGTTCCCACGCTCTTTGGGCGATGTCGTGAGTTAGCTTTTCTACGTAGTATGAACCGCCCCAAGGGTCTACCGTTTGGCATAAGCCAATATCGTTTTGTAGGTAAATCTGTGTATCTCTAGCAATTTTAGCTGAAAAATCGGTAGGTAATGCGATGGCTTCGTCCAAAGCGTTGGTATGCAAAGATTGTGTGCCACCCATAACGGCTGACATGGCCTCAATACAGGTACGGCTGACATTATTGAAAGGGTCTTGCTCAGTCAAACTCCAACCACTAGTTTGGCAATGAGTTCTTAGAGCCAAAGATTTAGGGTTTTTAGGATTGAATTGCTTAACAATTTTTGCCCATAGCATACGAGCGGCTCGCATCTTGGCAATTTCCATAAAGTGATTCATACCAATACCCCAAAAGAAAGATAGGCGAGGAGCGAAGGTGTCAATGTCCATACCTGCCTCTATGCCCTTGCGTATGTATTCTAAACCATCGGCTAAGGTGTATGCCAATTCTATATCTGCCGATGCACCAGCCTCCTGCATGTGATAACCCGAAATACTGATACTGTTGAATTTGGGCATGTACTCAGAAGTGTATTTGAAAATATCCGAAATGATTCGCATAGAATGTTGGGGCGGATAGATGTAAGTGTTACGCACCATAAATTCTTTAAGGATATCGTTTTGTATAGTTCCTGCTAAGTCTTTTTGATCTACGCCTTGCTGTTGGGCGGCTACAATATAAAATGCCATAATGGGCAATACCGCACCATTCATAGTCATAGAAACGGACATTTTATCTAAAGGAATGCCATCAAACAAGACGTTCATATCGGTAATGGAGTCTATAGCTACACCAGCTTTACCAACATCGCCCTCTACTCTAGGGTGGTCGGAATCGTAACCCCTGTGGGTAGCCAAATCAAAAGCTACCGATAAGCCTTTTTGCCCAGCGGCTAAATTTCTTCTGTAAAAAGCATTGGATTCTTGTGCCGAAGAAAAACCAGCATACTGACGAATAGTCCAAGGGCGACTGACGTACATAGACGAATAAGGTCCTCTCAAATTGGGAGCTATACCAGCCCCAAAATGAATGTGCTCAAGGTCTTGAATATCTTCTTTAGTGTACTTGCTTTTGACGGCTATTTGTTCTGCCGTCTGCCATAATGTTTGTTCAATATTTTCAACTCTGCATTCTTGTCTTTCGGATTTTAAAAAGCTTTGGGTTAGAGCTTCTATGAAGTAGCTTCCTGCACTTGGGTCTTGTACTTTTTCTAAAAAACTTTCTTCCCTAAGGATATGATGCTGGTTACGTGCCAAACGGTTCGAAAAGTCGGTGACTTCCTCAAAAGATTGGTTGTATGGGCGTATCATAAGAGCATCACAACCTCCAAAAATAGCCGATATACTTTCGGTGGTCGTTCGCAATAAGTTGTTGTAAGGTTGTTCAGTTGTTTTATTATCTAAAGTATTTAGTGCCAATATAAATGGTTTGGTATTATTTATTGCTTCAAAGGCTATGAAGAAAGCTCTCATTTTAGCTATTTCTTTGAAGAAATCGCTACCAATTGTAAACACATATTGTGAGCTTATCTTACCTTCATCAATAGCTTGGTAAATGTCATCGACAAAAACCGTATGGTAAACGTAATTTGGAAGATTTCCTTTGCTTTCTTTTCCGTGAAAAGCCCCGAATATGTGTTCAGGATTTAGCCCTCTTTCTTTTACTAAGTCCTCAAACTCCTGTATACTTTCTTTAGTATAATTTTCAAAATCTATTCGGATGTGTTGTATGAGAATATCTTGAAGTAGTGTTTTTAAATCTTGTGGATTAGAAATGCACAAAGCCGTCATGCCATTTTGTAAGGCTTCCAAAGCCTGTTGATTGCCTTTTTTGGGGTCTGAACCATCTATCCATTGTACCGATTCCCAACTTTCAGTAATTGGTAGGGGGTTAAAGTGCTTGTGCGTATCCGAATGATAAAAAGGAAGCGTACCCTCTGAGCTAATGAGATTCTCAAAGGTTTTACCTTTTAGGTCGGCACATAATTTGTCTTTCCATTGCTGACTGCTAACAGCAGCAAATTCTGAAAATAATTTATTCATCCGAATCTATGATAACTATGATGTCTTCGTTTTCCTTTTTCATCAAGTACTTTTCTCTAGCAAATTTCTCTTGCGTTTCTTGATTGTTGGTCAGGTCGAAAAGAGCAACACTATCTTTTTCTATTTCGTCTTGGTAGTAATTTTTTTGTTCTTTCAAATCCTCAATTTCGGATTTCAGTTTGGCTTGTTTTATCCAGTTGTTGGAGTCAAAAAAGGCTACCCATACGATAAGGATTAGCGTAACAAGTATAAACTTGTTCTTCAAGATAGGGGGTAATTTATCGTAATACTCTTTCAACATTGTTCTCAAAAGTAAAAAAAAGCGTTGGATTCATAACCCAACGCTTAAAATTTAATTATCCTAAAAATGGATATCTGTAGTCTTGAGCAGGAACAAAGGTTTCCTTAATGGTGCGTGGCGATACCCAACGCAATAGGTTGAGTATAGAGCCTGCCTTATCATTGGTTCCAGAACCTCTAGCACCACCAAAAGGTTGTTGTCCTACAACAGCCCCTGTTGGCTTATCATTAATGTAGAAGTTACCGGCTGCATTTTCCAAAGCTTTAGAGGCTTCTTCAATAGCGTATCTATCAGTAGAGAAAATAGCACCTGTAAGTGCGTATTCACTTGTATTATCCACTAATTCTAGAGTAGCTTTCCAATCTTTAGGCTCGTAAACGTAAATGGTAATGATAGGCCCAAAAATTTCTTCACATAGGGTTCTGAATTTAGGATTGCTTGTTAGCACAACAGTAGGTTCTATGAAGTAACCTTTAGATTTATCGTGTCCACCGCCAACAATAATTTCAGCATCGGATTGTTGCTTGACGTAGTCAATGTATTGTGCAATTCTATCGAATGCCTTTTCGTCTATGACAGCATTGATGAAGTTGGAAGGGTCTTCAGGACTTCCCATTTTAAAGGAGTTGGCATCGGCCACAATTTGTGTTTTGACTTCTTCCCATATATTAGAAGGTATATAGGCTCTAGATGCTGCCGAACATTTTTGTCCTTGGTATTCAAAAGCACCTCTTGAAATACCTGTGGCTACTTCAGCAGGAACTGCCGATTCGTGAGCTACGATAAAGTCCTTACCACCTGTTTCGCCAACTATTCTAGGATAGCTTCTGTATTTTTCTATGTTGTTACCTATGGTTTTCCAAAGGTGTCTGAATACCCCAGTAGAACCCGTAAAATGTAAGCCGGCAAAGTCTTTGTGATTGAATACCACATCGCCTAAAACAGGACCGCTTACTGGTACTAAGTTAATAACGCCATCAGGTAGTCCTGCTGCCTTGAATAAATCCATTATGACCTTTGCCGAATATACTTGAGTGCCAGCCGGTTTCCATACAATGACATTACCCATCATAGCAGGTGCAGCACAGAGGTTAGCACAGATAGAAGTGAAGTTAAAAGGTGTAATAGCTAATACAAAACCTTCCAATGGTCGGTGTTCTAATCTGTTCCACATGCCTGGAGCAGATTCGGGTTGCTCACCATACAATTGAGTGACGTACTCCGCATTGAATTTGAAAAAGTCTATGAGTTCACAAGCGGCATCTATCTCGGCTTGAAAGACATTTTTGGATTGTGCTAACATAGTAGCGGCATTTATTTTTGCTCGGAACGGCCCAGCTAATAAATCGGCAGCTTTTAAAAAGATAGCCACCCTTTGGTGCCATGGCATAGCCGCCCATTCATTTCTTGCCTTTAAGGCCGCATCAATAGCCATATTGACGTGTTCTGCAGTAGCCATACTATATTGTCCCAAAACATGTTGATGATTATGTGGAGGAACCATATTGATTTTTTCTGAGGTGTGAATTGTTTCACCACCAATGTATAGTGGTACATCAATGGTTGAATTATACATTGCTTGGTATGTGCTTAATAATTCTTCTCTTTCCGAACTACCTGGTTCGTATGATTTTACGGGTTCGTTGGTAGCGACGGGTACATTAAAAACGCCTTTTGACATATTATTTTAGTTTATTTAGTAATTGGTGCAAATTTATAGGAATATACCATCATAACAAGTCTTTTGAAGTCAGTTTTTGAATTCCTATCAACTGGTCGTATGATTCTCCTGTTGGTCTGTGATAAATGTATATATGATAATCGTTTACGGTTTGGTAGTGAGAGCCTTCAATGAATCTGTTGATATTGCCACCTTCGTATTTTTTTAGAACATACTCGTAATTATAATAGCCTTGTTTGAGGTATATATTGACTTCATAATAGTTTTTTTCTAAATTGTAAGTCATACGATGACTCTCTGGAAAACCATAGTCGCTAATTTGTCCGAAAACATAAAGGTCGCCATGACTAATTTCGTGCTCGTATGGTAGTGTAAAATGTACTAATGCATAATCGGCTTCTATGGCATTTCTTGAACCTTCTTGTACTCTTATCAAACGCTTACCATTGATATCTTGTACTAAACCTGAGTAACGTTGAAAACGTCTAGCCTCGTCAGTTCTTAATACCACTTTATGCGTATCGGTTTCAAACCTAATATCGGCTAATCGTTCAGAAAGGTAACGCAAACTTTGTATATCAAAAAATCGGTATTCGTTACCACCATCAAAGAGGTTTTCATCTTCGTAGTCGTAAACGATTTCATCATTTTTTACAAATACAGCTTGTAAACCGCTAATGGCATTGTCCCATCTTGAATTTTGAGTAATGACTGGTATAATCTCACCAAATGGATTGTCGATCTCGTAACCATCATGATGTATGCTAAAGTCTATTTCGTGTTGATAGTTGCGTTGTTCTAAATCTGTGGCACGTTTGACACTACCTTTAACCGATACTTTTTCGTCTATTATCATCATTCTTTGACTAAGGATAGGCCGGTCTTTTTGGTTTTCTTTAAATACAATGAGTAGATAATTACCTGAAAGGGTCGGTTTTAAATTATTACTTGGGATAACAGTTTGGTAATGGACATAATTTTGTATAGTGTTAAATGAAAATTGATAATCTGTAATGGGTTCTTCATAAAAACCCTCTAAATACTCACTTTCCATGAGTTCAGAAGGTGTCCAGTCTGCATTACAATGAATTAAAGTGTAGGCGTAGTTTTGTGGGTCGCTACTATGGTCATCAAATGATAGTAAAAGACTGTCTTTAAAGCATAGGTGTATAAGCGGATTTCCCATTTCAAAACGTAGGGGATGAAGCTGCACACTATGAATTGAAGGTTCGTAAATAGCATTTTTATAGAGTAAGGTATTTTCAAAAGTTGGGTCGTGGCTAATCATTTCATTTATTCCTGCTTCATCAATTACCAAAATTTCAGAGCTATCATTAACGTATAAACCTTCTTCAAATTCTACTGTTTTTTTATGGCCTCCACAAGAAAAAAGTAACCCGCAACAGATTATCGATAGTGTTAAAGTATTTTTCAAAATCTTATTTTTATTATTTATTACTTTTTTACTCATTTATTACTAATATTTCAATCAAGAAAGGCCACCCTTATTTAGAATCATTATAAATTAAAAATTCTTATTGAAATGTGATGCATTTAGTTTGATACAAATGTATATTTTTGCTGGTGAAAATCACAATTTTTACATAAAGAGATGTCAAAAGATATCAGATTAAAAAAAGGCCTTAATATCAACCTACAAGGAGAAGCCGATAAAGTTTACGCTAGTATTCCTCAATCTCAAAATTTTAGTATAAAACCAACAGACTTTCACGCTCTTACTCCCAAAATGGTTGTTAAAGAAGGTGATAAAGTCAAAGCTGGTTCTTGCTTGTTCTTCGATAAGTATGACGAACGTATTCGTTTTTCATCCCCTGTAAGTGGTGAAGTGACTGAAATTGTTCGTGGTGCTAAACGTAGAATTATGGAGGTTAAAATTGCTGCCGATGCAGAAGTTAGATACGAAAGTTTTTCAATAGATGCTAACGCTTCTAGAGAACAAATTATTAAAGGCTTATTGGATAGTGGTGTTTGGCCATTTATTCGCCAAAAGCCTTTCGATATTATTGCTAACCCTTCGGATAATCCTAAGGCAATTTTTATTTCTACTTTTGATACTGCTCCTTTAGCACCTGATAATGATTTCGTTTTGCATGGTTTAGATGAGGAGTTTCAAATGGGAATAGATGTTATCAAGAAATTGACAGATGGTAAAGTACACCTCAATGTTGATGGTAACACTAATCCATCAAAAGTATTTACGGAATGCAAAGGTGTAGAAATTAACAAAATTTCTGGTCCACATCCAGCTGGTAATGTCGGTATTCAAGTTCATCATTTAGATCCAATTAACAAGGGCGATGTAGTTTGGTATTTGTATCCACAAGATGTTCTAACTATAGCACGTTTGTTATCTGATGGTAAATACGACGTGTCTCGTATAGTAGCTTTGACTGGTTCACAAGTTGAAAGACCACGTTACTACAGAACAATTTCTGGAGCATCTATCTCGAATATGATATCTGAAAATTCCATCAAAGATGGTAGCAACCGATTTATTAGTGGTAATGTACTAACTGGTACTCAAATTTCTTCTGACGGTTTTATTGGCTTTTACGATTCTCAGATTACTGTAATTCCTGAGGGTAATGAGCAAGAATTTTTAGGTTGGATTGCTCCAGGTTTACAAAAATTCTCGATGTCTAAATCGTATTTTTCATGGTTAACACCAGCTAAGAAATACAACTTGAACACAAACTACAATGGAGAAGAAAGAGCTTATGTAGTTACTGGACAATACGAAAAAGTCTTACCTATGGATGTTTATCCTATGCAGCTTATCAAGGCGTGCATGATTGAAGATATTGATTCTATGGAGCAATTGGGTATTTATGAAGTGTCTGCAGAAGACATGGCCCTTTGCGAATTTGTATGTACTTCTAAAATGGAAGTTCAAAGTATCATTCGTGAAGGCTTAGATTTGGTTAAAAAAGAATGTAGTTAGAATTATTTGCTATGAAATTATTTAAAAATTTATTGAGTTCGGTTAAACCTCACTTTGAAAAAGGTGGAAAACTTGAAAAATTGTATCCTGCATACGATGCATTTGAAACTTTCTTGTTTGTGCCAGACCATTCAACTCAAAAGGGTGCTCACATAAGGGATGCTATTGATTTGAAACGTACTATGTTTATGGTAATAGTAGCTCTAATTCCATGTTTATTATTCGGGATGTGGAATGTAGGTTATCAATACCATCTTGCTATTGGAGAGACTGCTACTTTAGTCGAGAATTTTATTTTCGGATTTTGGAAGTTTTTACCTTTAATTATTGTTTCCTATGCTGTTGGATTAGCTGTTGAATTTGCTTTCGCTATTTATCGTGGTCACTCTGTAAATGAAGGTTATTTGGTAACTGGATTATTAATTCCTCTTACAATGCCTATTGATGTACCATTATGGATGCTAGCCATTTCAGTAATCTTCGCCGTAGTAATTGGAAAGGAGGTATTCGGTGGTACAGGTATGAATATTTTAAATCCAGCACTTACAGCTAGAGCGTTTTTGTTTTTTGCTCATCCAATATATATGTCTGGTGATAAAGTATGGGTGCATAACGCTATGGTTGATGGTCATTCAGGTTCTACTATATTAGGTGAGTTAGCTGCATCTTCTAATTGGCAGTCTTTATCGTTTAATCCTTTTGATATGATGATTGGTACTATTCCAGGTTCAGTAGGAGAGACATCATTCATTGCAATTATGATAGGTGCTCTAATACTTATTACAACAGGCATTGGAAGTTGGAGAATTATCCTTTCGACTTTTATTGGTGGCTTTGTAATGGCAACATTATTTAATATGTGGAGTGTAAACGAATTGATGGCAACACCTGCTGAGATCCACTTAATTATAGGAAGTTTTGCTTTTGGTGCAGTATTTATGGCAACTGATCCTGTGACAGGTTCACAAACTAATAGAGGAAAATATATATATGGTTTTCTAATCGGTGTCTTTGCCATAATAATTCGTGTATTTAATCCTGCATATCCTGAGGGAATAATGTTGTCAATTTTATTAATGAATATTTTTGCACCATTAATTGATCATTATGTTATTCAAGGAAACATTAAAAGAAGGTTAAAACGAGTTAACGCTTAATATTATGGACATAAATAAAAATTCTTACACTTTTGGTTTTGCTACAGTTATGGTTGTCTTGGTAGCTACTTTGCTTTCTACTGCTGCTATTAGCCTAAAACCATTACAAGATAAAAACATTGAATCTGAGAAGAAACAGAACATACTTTCTACACTTGGAATTGAAGTCAGTCGAGAAGATGCGGCAGCTGCTTTTGAGAAAAATATCGTTAATACTTATGTTTTGAACAATAGAGGAGAAGAAGTGGAAGGAGATGCTTTTATGGTTGATTTAGCAGTTGAACTTAAAAAGTCTGCTGACCAACAATTGTTACCTGTTTTTGAAAGCAAACAAAATGGTGAAAAGATATACATTATACCAATGAGAGGTAAAGGTTTATGGGGTCCAATCTGGGGTTTCATAGCTCTCAAAGATGATATGAGTACCATCTCAGGTGCGGTTTTTGATCATAAATCAGAAACTCCAGGCCTAGGAGCTGAAATATCATTAGGATGGTTTCAAGAACCTTTTATTGGAAAAACAATTTTTGAAGGAACAGAGTTAGTCTCTATCAAGGTTGTAAAGGGCGGTGCTAAAGAAGATGATATGCATGCTGTTGATGGAATTTCAGGAGGAACGATAACTGCTGATGGTGTTAATGATATGTTAGCTGAGCGTTTTGGCAAGTATTTACCATTCTTCAAGAAAAAAATGTCCGAAAAGATAGAATTGTCAAATGTCTCCACATTAGTAGATAGCACAATGGCTTTTAATTTAAACACAATACAATAATGAGTAACAAGAATGAAGCTTTATTTTCTAAAAAAAATAGAAAACTAATAACAGACCCCTTAAACGATAACAACCCTGTTACTACACAAGTATTGGGTATTTGTTCTGCTTTAGCAATAACCGTTCAATTGAAACCAGCTATTGTAATGGCTATTTCTGTTTTAGTGGTAATGTCAGTTGCTAATGTAGTGGTATCCTTAATGAGGAATTTAATTCCATCAAGAATTAGAATTATTGTACAGTTAGTAGTTATTGCTGCTCTAGTAATTTTAGTTGACCAAGTACTTAAAGCTTTTGTCTACGATGTAAGTAAGGAACTATCCGTATTTGTTGGTCTTATCATTACCAATTGTATAATTATGGGACGTCTTGAAGCATTTGCTCTAGGAAATCGTCCTTGGAAATCATTTTTAGATGGTTTAGGTAACGCCTTTGGTTATGGTTGGATACTTATTGCCGTAGCATTCTTTAGAGAGTTACTAGGTGCTGGTACACTTTTTGGTTTTCCAGTTCTTGAAAAAATGGGACTTTATGAAATGGGTTACGAAAACAATGGTATGATGATTTTACCTCCCATGGCACTTATTACAGTAGGTATAATTATCTGGATACAAAGAATGAAAAATAGAGATTTAATCGAATCTTAATATTGATACTATGCAAGAATTAGCAAA
>CAXFOQ010000014.1:0-27429 GCA_964004705.1 uncultured Flavobacteriales bacterium
GATTCATTAAAAGTAAAAATTAGAAAAGTAGATATTGAAAAAAGAGAAATTGATATGGTTATAATAAATATATAATATTATTTATTTTTAATAATAATATGTATTTATATATAGGCTGTTAATTATGTTGATAATTATTTTTAATAAAACTATTTAATCTTAGTTATTAATGGATACTAACAATCAATTAACTTCTTTATGATTTTTAATTATTAGATAATCAAGAGTTTATATTTTTATTAACATTATATATTAAGAATGTTAAAGTTTGACTAACAATTTAATTTTGAAAAAAAAGAGCTTTAAAAAATGTATTTTATGTTAAAAGTATCTTAACATTTTGTACATTAAAATAGGGTTAAAAATTAGTAGAAATGCTAAAAAAATGAAAGCAAAACAAATATTGAAAAGTCAACAAAAATTTATTAAAGTTTTTAACTGTAATTAACAAAAAATGAGTTTTGTTTGTTAATAAGCTTTATGATAAATTAATATAATTATTAACCCTTATAAACATTACTATCAAATGAGTAAAAATATAGGTATAGCATGTGATCATGCAGGTTTTGACTATAAAGAGAGTGTAATATCACATTTAAAAAGTAAAGGTTATACTGTAACGGATTACGGTTGTTTTAGTACAGATAGTGTAGACTATCCAGATTTTGCTCATCAATTAGCTCAGTCTATTGAAAATGGCTCCAATGACTTAGGAATTCAATTTTGTGGGAGTGGTAATGGTATAAATATGAGTGCTAATAAACATCAAGCTATACGTTCAGCATTATGTTGGGAGGTTGAAATTGCTGAATTAGCACGATTACATAATGATGCTAATGTATGTACTATGCCAGCACGTTTCATCGATTTAGAAAAAACACTTTCAATAATAGATGTTTTTTTAAATACAGATTTTGAAGGCGGAAGACACCAAAGAAGAGTTGATAAAATAAGTTGTTAAATAAGTACCATGAAAAAAATATTACTACTATTATTTCCTTTAGGATTATTTGCTCAAGTAAGCACTTGGTCAGAGACTTCACCTAAGCTTAAATATGCTAATTCTATAATTGTTGAAGATTTACAAAAGCACATAAGTGTTTTAGCTGGAGATTCTTTGCAAGGTAGAGAAACAGGTCAGCCAGGTCAGAAAATGGCGGCAAATTATATTGCCAACTTTTTTAAAGAAATAGGAATACCACCTTATAAAAACAACTCTTATTTTCAAAAATTTAAAGTAAAAACAGTTAAACGTTATGGTAAATGGAAGTGGGATAAAAAAGGGGTTTTAGAAAAGATGCTTAATAATAATTATATCAGAGGAGAAAATATTATTGGCTTTATTGAAGGAAGTGATTTAAAAGATGAAATAGTAGTTATTACAGCACATTATGATCACTTAGGGGCTAAAGACTCTTTGATTTATAATGGTGCAGATGATAATGGTTCGGGTACTGTAGCTATCATGGAAATAGCAGAAGCTTTTATGTTAGCAAAAAAAGAAGGTAAAGGACCAAGACGAAGTATACTTATTATGCCGGTTTCTGCTGAAGAAAAAGGTTTGTTAGGCTCTAAATATTATGTTGAAAACCCTATTTATCCTTTAGAAAATACAATAGCAAATTTAAATGTAGATATGATAGGCAGAATTGATGACTATCATAATAATCCCAATTATATTTATCTAATAGGTTCAGATAGATTAAGCACAGAATTACATGATATTAGCGAAGAGGTAAATAATAAATATATTAATTTAGAATTAGATTATAAATATAACGATGAAAATGATCCTAATAGATATTATTATCGTTCAGATCATTACAACTTTGCTAAGAATAATATTCCTGTAATATTTTATTTTAATGGAGTACACGCTGACTATCACAAACCGTCAGATACTATTGATAAAATACACTTTCCAAAAGTTGAAAAAATAAGTAGATATATATTCTTAACAGCTTGGGCCCTAGCTAATAGAGACGAAAGACCAAAACTAAATATTAATTAAGAATTAAAACAGAACGGCTGTTGTTAAATTCTGAAATATAACTACCTCTATTAAGAAAAGATAAATTTACACTAGATTCGTTATAAGCAGAAAAAACACGCTTTCCATCTAAGGAATAAATAGTTATATCACCCTTAAAAGGAAAAGTTAATCTATTATTAAATATATTAAAAGTTGGTTTATTCACTTGATTAAGTTCATTAACGCTTAACATATCAGTCCAATACACTAACCCCCCTTCTGTGCCAATCCAATAACCGAATTCATCTTTTTCTATACACAAAACATAGTCGTTGATTAAGCCACTGTTTTCAGTATTGAAGGTGTTTGTATTTTGAATACCAAACTCATAACTAAAAGAGAAAAAGCCACCACCACTACTACCTATGTAAAACAAGTCATCATCTTTGTATATAGAATTTAAACTGTTACTAGGCCAATCGTTAAAAAAACCGCTATTAAAAATCAAAAAGTTACCGTCTAATAAATGAGAGATTAAACCCCCATAAGGAGCAGTTATCCATATATTTTCGTCATCAACAACTATATCAGTAGATGTATTATCTATTAATCCATTATTAGCATTATACCAACTAATAGAGTCATTATACAAATAGCCCAAACCACCGTTAACAGTGCCAATACATAAAGAATCACCCTTAAAAGTCAAGCAACGTACATTTATAAAACTTGGTTCTAAAGAAGATGAATCAAGAACAATAGAAATATCATCATTATACATTTTAAACAAACCATCAATAGTGCCAATATAAGCTGTGTTTTCATCATCAAAAACCACCTCATTAACATGACTAGTAATAATGCTATTTTGTGAAGTTATAGTTTCCCACGAAATTCCATTATAAATAGCAATACCACTTAAAGTACAAACATAAATATTACCCTCTTTATCTATTGAAATAGAGTTTACTAAAGGGTGAGGAAGAACATCGGTATAATCTATCCAAGACGTGTTGTCGTAAGTATATAAACCCCAATTTGTGCCAACCCATTTTACTCCATCAACAATTAGAATATCATTGATTTGATTATCTACTAGAATAGTATTTTCTGTGGTAAAACTTTGCCAATTGCCTTGCGCAAAAAGAGCCCCTAAGGGCCCTAATTGAAATACTATCCATATGAGGATTGTTTTATTGAAGGACAATTTTTTCAAATGTTTTCTGATTATTTATATTAAAACTTATTGTGTAAACCCCTTTTGGTAGCATTGACCAATCAAAAGATTTATCTAACTTGGTCAAGTTTCCTAAGTTTTCATAATACACCGATTGACCTATAGAATTGTTTAACGTAAAACTAACATTACTTTCAGTTTTTAGATTTAGACTTACAGCAACAAGTCCTTCAGTTGGATTAGGATATACGCTCATATCTACAAGAACCTCGTCTATAGAGCTACAATCTTCTACTGTTACAGGAAAAATAACAGGGTCACACTCAATTGGCTCGCCAGAAATCACCCAATTATATAGGTAGTAGTAGTAAGTTGTATAATCATCACCACCACTACCATCCACTCCTTGTCCATAATAAACAGCCTTATTAATAGAAACCTTTCCGTCTAATACATAAGGGTATGACAAACCACCATTAGTGCCTGTTCTTTTTAGCTGTGGGTTTTCTCCGCCAACACTACTTACATTTACTTCAGCATCTGTGCCAATTTGATAATTTGTTCCAGCAGGAACTTCAAAATTTAATTCTACCACTTGAGGCTCATCAGCACAAAAACCAATAAATTCAGTGTGTTCAGCGATAACCTCGCCAGATTCATTCATTAATATAAACTTTCTTTCAGCAGGCTCTTCCGTATAAACACTAACACTTTCTAGAGTAAATGAGTTCATAGCATCAAAAGAAAGGAAACCAATAGCATTTGAGCCTCCGCTATAATTTGATTCCCCCTCGTGTTGCTCAGGACCTACATTATTATCTAAATAACTACTTGTAACATAATAGTTAACGCTTTCGTTTAATGTAGGCGTAGTTAAGCTAAGACCAGAGCCTACAACATTCATACTTTCATCGTACCAAGTAACATCGTATTCTGACTCTACGCTTAACTCAGCGGCTTCATTTTTACAAACAGTTACTGACTCTAAGCTAGGGTTGTTAATAGTAGAAACAACAATACTTTTTGTAGTAGGACAATTAAACTCATCACTAGTAACCGTAACTGAATATGTTCCAGCTTGATTAATTTCAATAGATTCAGATGTACTACCGTCTGACCATAATAAAGTTGTGTTATTAGGAGCGTCTACAGAAAGAAAGACACTTTCTCCTTCACAAACCAAGCCCGTGGCAGAACTCACTATTTCAGGAACATTAGGAACGCCAGTTTGTTGTGTTAAGGTTACTGGAAACCATGTGTAGTTATTGTCTAGCCTTTCTTCAACCATAACTTGAGGAACTTCCAACACAACAGCATAGTCTCCATTGCATGTTCCTAACGGAATATTTAAAAACATACCGTCTAAATATGAGCCGTATGTATCATTGTAGCCCACAGAAATTCCTTGTGAAACAGGACTACAATTATAACCACCACCACCAAGACCATAGTTTGGAAAATCTTCTTGTGAAAGCAAAGTTCCTTCGTTATAAACAGATTCGTCATCACGACATCCGGCGTTTTCACTACTACAGTTTCCTAAATCCATTACACAAAAACCTACTTTAGCTCCTTCACCAACCATTTCCCACTCTAATGGGTTATCCATGTTGTTTGGATCAGGAATACGTAGCGACATAATTGTCCACTCATCAAAATGCATGTGCCCATGAGTGGGGTGGTACTCCATAGTCCCAACCATAACCTCATAAAAGTCCATACTTCCATCAGATTTTTTTTGATAAATTCTCTGCCAAGAAATATGTTTTGGCGAGCTACCATCTGGGCAATAGGTTGATTCGTCCCAATCAGGATCATAAACTGTGAAAGTATCAGCAACACCACTATCATAACAAATCATCCACCTGTATCCATATTGATCAGCACCTCTTAAGTTTAATGGACCAGAACCAATATTTGGTGTTCTTGCACCCACTCTTATTCTACCCATAGCCTCAACATCTGGGGTTATTTCAAACCAATTTTCTGGATAATTAATTTCACCATCTTGTAAACCTTCACCAGGAGGAAACTCTTCATAATCACCTATGCCCCACTGCCAAGAAACGGTAATATCAGGTAATAAATCACAAGCTATTTCATCGGAGTCTTTACACTCACAACCAATGGAGTTTTCAGTTGTACATTGACCATAAGAAAAAGAGATACCAACAAAAAAAGCAAAAAATAATGTGTAGAACTTGTTCATAATCGAATTGTTAATTTAGGTAATATAAGGGTACAAAAATACTAAAAATAAGAGCCATTAGAAAATTCAGCTCTAATTCTCTTGAGCACCTTGGCTTATCCAGGTTAAAATTGTTTGAATTTCAAATGGGGTTAAGGCGTTATTACCGGGAGGCATAATGTATTCAACATTGTCATCAGCAACCAATCGATATAAATAACTTTCTTCAGGTTGTAAAACATTAACAAAGGCAACTCCCCCATCATTTTTACTAACACCATTTATAATGTTATTATATGCCACTTCAGCAGGAGCAAGAATAATTTGACCACCATCTGAATTATGGCAAGGCATGCAGCGGCTTTCAAAAATAGGAGTGTAGATGTCATTACGAAAACTAACTAAAGGTGTCTTTGCATCAAAATTTATTAAACTATAATAGTATTTGTAGCTCCTTACATAGTTGCCGCTTATCAGTGTAGTTTCTAAAACCATCAACGAATCTTCTTTTAAAACCACCCTTTGTTTCAAAGTATCCTGATTATTATATAAAAACAATGAGTCTGAAATAAACTCAAACTGTCCATTAGTGGCCCCAACAAACACACTGTCTTTGCTTTCTTCTAAAAAAGTAAGGGTGTATTCTTGTGTCTCATAAATCAAGCTTAAAGTATCAGGTGACGATATACCGTAAGGTGTTATTTGCTGATTTAGAACAGTAGTGTCTAACAACAATGTGTATACCAAAGAATCTTTTTTCCAATACTCTGTGGGATATATATATGGTTCAACGTCAATCAAACGGTCTTTGCTACATGAGGCTAGAACACCTACTGTTAACAAAAGAATTAATAACAATTCTTTTATATTTTTTACTCTTAAAACCACCATACTCTTCGAATATTAAAACCCAACACAAACTCATAAGGACTCTGATAAAAATCATAAGGCTCAAGAGTGTAAATATTAGCTTCTCTTAAATAATAACTATTACTCATAAACACCTGAAAAACATGTCCTGCTGTACCAAACTCAAACCCCAAAGAAAAAGGGTTGTCAAGCGCTGACCCGGATCTGTTGTTTAGTTTGTGAGCGTATTCAAACAATATTGCACTACCAAACGAATATTGAAAGCGACCACTAAAGGGAATAACAAATGTAAAATGGTTTTCTTCTAAGCCAAAAACTAGATTTTTATACACCACAGTCGGACTGAGTTGTAGTGAAAGGTTATCACTAAATTTTCTAGATAGAATAAGTTCTGTTGTGTAGTTTATACGGTGAGAAAACTTGTTTTCAAAAGGAGTTATGCTGTCAGAGAAAAAAGCATTTGGTCCATAATTACTATATGGCTCAGTGTTTACTCCTGTATTGTTAAAAATAGCAATACTCAAGGGTGAGCTGTTGTTAGCGACTTGTCTTAGTAAAACGTATTTTCCCTCAACATCAATGGTTTTTCCAATTTTGGTTCTTCCCACTCCAATATAAAACCTGTCGTTTAGCTTATAAGACAACGAAAAGCGAATATTAGCGGGGTTATCAAAGCCCAAAAAGTCTTTATATAACCTTTCGTCTAGACCAATCTTGCCAAAACGATGCATGATGGTAAAGTCAAACCCTTCTGGAATTACAGCAGTTTGAGCATTGATGAGCTGTTTATTTTTAAAAGCATTTACATACTCATTTTCTTGTGCTTTAATTCCCAAACACAATAAAAATAAACCAAAAAAAACAATTTTTCTCATCTAATTTACACTTAAGGTTCTTATATAATTTATTATTTGCCAGCGCTTTTCTTCATTCAATGAGTGTTTGTAAGGCATCATCATTCCTTTACCGTTTGATAGCTTCCAAAACAATTCTCCGTCAGTTTGTTTTTGTAGGTCTGCAGACGAAAAATCTTTTGGTTTAGGCTTAAGGCTTGCTGCAGCAGGGCCATTACCCTTTCCGTTTTTACCATGACAAGTCCAACATAATTTAGAGTATAACGCTTGACCTTTTTTTGCCGCTATTTTATTACCAACATAAGGATTTTTAATATCTTTTGACGACTTTGGAGCTTGCCACGAATCTTGAGCAAAAGAGCTCAGCCCAAACAACACAAATGAAAGTACAAGGAATAATCGCATTAGACGAGTTAATTACAGTACAAAAATACAACCTTTTGTTATAAGTCGAACTTTATGCCTTGAGCAAGCGGCAGCTCATCAGAATAATTAATCGTGTTAGTCTGACGGCGCATGTATATTTTCCAAGCATCAGAGCCTGACTCTCTACCACCACCCGTTTCTTTTTCACCACCAAAAGCACCACCTATTTCAGCGCCTGAAGTTCCAATATTTACATTGGCAATACCACAATCAGAACCAGAAGAAGCTAAAAACTTTTCAGCATCTTTAAGGTTGGATGTCATGATTGCAGAGGATAAACCTTGTGGCACATCGTTTTGTATTTCAATAGCATTTTCCAAATCACCAGAATACTTAATTAAGTATAGTATTGGAGCAAAAGTTTCGTGTTGAACGATAGCAAAATCGTTCTTTGCTTCAGCAATTGCAGGCTTTACATAACAACCGCTTTCGTAACCAGAACCTTCTAGCACACCGCCATCAACCAAGACCTTGCCACCCTCTTCAACAACTTTGGTTAGCGCATCTTGATACATTCTCACGGCGTCTTTGTCAATTAATGGCCCAACGTGGTTATTTTCGTCTAAAGGGTTTCCAATTTTAATTTGTTGGTATGCGCTAACAATAGAGTTTTTAACAATATCATAAACGGATTCATGAATAATTAAACGCCTTGTTGAGGTGCATCGTTGCCCACACGTTCCGACTGCTCCGAACACAGCACCAGGAACAACTATCTTTAGGTCAGCAGTTGGTGTGATTATGATAGCGTTGTTTCCACCAAGCTCTAGCAACGACTTACCGAAGCGACTCGCCACCGTTGCCCCTACTATTTGCCCCATCCTTGATGAGCCTGTTGCAGAGATTAATGGTATTCGTTTATCGTTAGTCATCATTTCACCAACCTCGTAGTTACCAGTCACGATACAAGAAATACCTTCTTCTAAATCGTTATCTTTTAATACTTCAGCAACTAGGTTTTGACAAGCTACCGAGCATAGTGGTGTTTTTTCAGAACCCTTCCACACACAAGTGTCACCAGATATCCACGCTAAAGCGGTGTTCCAACACCACACAGCTACTGGAAAATTGAAGGCAGAAATAATACCCACTACACCTAATGGGTGATATTGTTCGTACATTCTGTGTCCAGGACGTTCAGAATGCATAGTCAAACCATGTAACTGTCTTGATAGTCCAACTGCAAAGTCACAAATGTCAATCATTTCTTGGACCTCACCTAATCCTTCTTGAAAAGATTTACCCATTTCATATGAAACTAACTTTCCTAAAGCTTCTTTGTGTGTTCTTAGTTTATTTCCGAATTGACGAACCATATCACCGCGCTTTGGGGCAGGTACTGTTCTCCAACTTTTGAACGCAGACGTAGCCGCCGACATAACCTTTTCATAATCTTCTTTGGTGCTACATTTTACTTTTCCAATTAATTTTCCATCAACAGGAGAATACGACTTTAAAAGCTCCCCACTAGAAAAATAATCGCTACCAGTAGAGCTACCATTGTTTATTTCTTTTAAGCCTAATTCTTTTAAGGCCTGTTGTATTCCAAACGTATCGTTCATTATTTTTTGTCTTTTAAGTTAGTTATGATAGTAATTTAAAAATATCGTTTCCATTGGCGTACAACACCAACCCCAATAGCAATATTACGCCTAGGGTTTGGGCATATTCCATTACTTTTTCGTTAGGCTTTCTTCTAGTAATCACTTCATATAATAAAAACATGACGTGACCACCATCTAAAGCAGGAATTGGCAATAAGTTTAATACTGCCAACATAATTGAAAGAAAAGCGGTTAAATTCCAAAAACGCTGCCAATCCCAAACCGAGGGAAAAATGCTGCCAATAGAAATGAAACCACCTACAGATTCAGGGGACTTTTTAATGAGTTTAAACTGTTTTAGATAATTAGCAATTTCTGATTGAGTTTTTTTAAGGGCTGCCGGCAAAACGTTTAGTGCGTTGTATTGTTCAGTTTCTAATTCATACAAACTAGAAAAAGGCTGTAATTGCACACCCATAACACCTTCTTCCAAGAATATGCCAAACGCTTTTTCTTGTCCGTTTCTGTCTACCACAACAGTTGCTGAATCTCCCTTTAGTGATGGCGTATAAGCAATGACATCACCAGCAAAAATCATTGGCTTATCATTAATTTTAATTATTCTATCACCAACTCGAGCGCCTACTTTTTCTATCACAGAACCCTCGCTAAAACCCCCAATAACAAAAGGTATATTTGGTGAGAACAGTGGCGTTTTTGCCAAAACAGCATTTTTAACCTCTTCTGTAAACGGCACATCTAATTGTTTACCATCTCTTACAACGGTGATTATTTTAGCGTCATCTAGAATCAGCTTTTGTATCATTTCTGAGTGAAGACTTCCGTTTTCTCTAGCAAAACGCTCTACTTTGCTTCCGTCGATGGAATATATTATGTCGCCGTCTTGAAAGCCTGCAGCCAAAGCTAGAGAATCACAGTGTATGCCGTAAGTTGCCTTTTCGCTAGGCAAATATTTTTCTCCCCATATCACCAAACTAAAAGAGTAAATAACAAATGCTAGAATAACATTTACAGTAACACCGCCCAGCATAATAATAAGTCTTTGCCATGCCGGTTTTGATCGAAACTCCCAAGGCTTAGGAGGTTTTTTCATCTGCTCTTTATCCATAGACTCATCTATCATGCCGGATATCTTAACATACCCTCCAAGCGGTAGCCAACCTATACCATATTCAGTATCACCCACTTTCTTTTTGAGAATAGAGAACCAAGGGTCAAAAAACAGATAAAATTTTTCTACTCGTGTTTTAAATAATTTAGCAGGAATATAGTGTCCAAGTTCGTGTAAGATGATCAATATTGACAAGCTTAATAGAAGTTGCCCTGCTTTAATTACTATTTCTTCCATTTATTTAAATTAGTGCGTTAGCTAAAACCCTACTTTCTTCGTCTGACGACACAAAGTCTTCATATGTGGGATTCGCCACAAAAGTACTCTTTTCCATGCAATCGGCAATCACATCAGACATTTCTAAAAAGCCTATTTTATCATTTAAAAAAGCATTTACAACAACTTCGTTAGCAGCATTTAAAACACAGGCCATGTTACCCCCTTTGTTCATCGCCTTGTAAGCTAGCGCCAAGTTTTTGAAAGTGTCGGTATCAGCCTTTTCAAATGTTAAGCCTGGGTAGTCCATAAAGTCGAAACGTGGAAAATCCGAAACAATCCTTTGTGGGTAAGCCAAAGCATACTGTATAGGCAGCTTCATGTCTGGCAAACCCATTTGGGCTTTCATAGAGCCATCAGTAAACTGCACAATAGAGTGTATTATAGATTGTGGGTGTACAATAACATCTATTTGTTCGCTTTTTAAACCAAACAACCATTTTGCTTCTATAACCTCAAGACCCTTATTCATTAAGCTCGCTGAGTCAATCGTAATCTTAGCCCCCATATCCCAATTAGGGTGTTTTAATGCTTGTTCTTTTGTAACACTTAATAGGCGGTCTTTTGTACAACCTCTAAACGGGCCACCAGAGGCTGTTAAGTATATTTTTTCAATAGGGTTGTGGAGCTCACCTACCAAACACTGAAATATTGCCGAGTGTTCGGAATCAACAGGATAAATACTTACCCCATATTTTTTTGCCAAGCCTGTAATTAAAGCACCCGCTACCACCAAAGTTTCTTTGTTAGCAAGAGCGATGTTTTTCTTGGCTTTTATAGCGCTTATTGTGGGTTTTAATCCGGAATAACCAACTAGTGCGGTTAGCACCATGTCTATATCCTCCATTTCAACCACCTGTGCCAAAGCTTCTTTACCAGCATAAACCTTAATGTCTTGATTTGCCAAAGCATCAAAGACCTCTTGGTATTTTGTTTCATCAACAATAACAACGGCGTTTGGATTAAATTTCAAAGCTTGTTTTATAAGTAAGCCGCTGTTGGAGTTGGCGCTGAGCACTTCAATAGCAAATAAATCCTTATTGGCCTCTATTACATCAAGAGCTTGAGTACCTATTGAGCCGGTTGAACCTAGTATGGCGATGTGTTTTTTATTGTCGGTCATCTAAAAAAGGAGTTAAGCTATTTGCAAGTTTACGATTATTTGACAAACGAGGCGGCTTATTCTGCCCACCTAATTTACCTTCGGACTTCATATATTGATGAAACCCGCCCTCCCGAACCTTTGTTATTATTAAAGGCTTTAATACTTTTCCTTCGACGAGGTCTTTGTAGTAGCTATTTTGTTTTTGCATAGCTTCGTCTAGATTCTCAGCAAACAAAGCCTCATTGCTAGGAGGTTCTTTAAACTCTACATACCATTCGTGATAGGGTAAACCCGTTTTAGGATTTATCTCTGGAGCAACATGGAATTCTGTTACTACAGCGCTTTGCTTTTTTAAGACTAGACGCATAGCCTCTTCAACTTCTTTGACAATAACGTGTTCCCCAAAAGCTGAGGTAAAGTGTTTTATTCTGCCACTTACGACCAACCTGTATGGAGAGGTAGAAACAAAACGAACAGTATCACCAATATTATATCCCCACAAACCAGCATTGGTATTTAAAATAAGAACATAATCTTTGCCCACCTCTACATCCGCTAGAGTTATTCTTTTGGGGTTTTCTTCAAAAAATTGGCTTGACTCGACAAACTCATAAAAGATGCCGTGATTAACACACAACAGCAAACCCTCAGCCTTTTGTTTATCTTGATAAGCAATAAAACCTTCTGAGGCGGGGTATGTTTCTACGCTCGGGATGTCTTTGCCTACCAGTTCCAAAAAACGATTTTTGTAAGGTTTAAAATTTACTCCACCATAAACAAACAAACTATAATTAGGAAAGACGTCTTTAATTTTTTTGTCTGTTCGTTTTGCAATTCTTTCAAAATACATCTGTACCCAAGGAGGAATACCGCTTATCAGAGTCATGTTTTCAGAAATTGTTTCATCAACAATAGCCTCTATTTTTGTTTCCCAATCCTTAATACAATTGGTGTCAAATGACGGCTTATTATCTCTTTGCAGATACCATGGGATGTGGTGGGCCACAATACCAGACAAACGCCCTATTGGTGACTTTTTGTTAAAATCTAATTCTGGACTTCCTTGTACAAAAATGTTTTTACCATTTAAAAATTGAGCGTTACCTGTTTCTTCAATATAGCTCAAAATAGCGTCTTTAGCCCCCTTTAGATGATACGGCATAGACTCTTTTGAGATAGGAATGTATTTAGCGCCTGAGGTGGTCCCTGATGTTTTACAGAAATAAGAAGGGCGACCCGGCCACAAAATGTTTTCTCCACCCTCTAACGTACGTTCAATATAAGTTTTTAAACCTTCATAATCTCTTACAGGAACCCTAGATTTAAAATCTTCGTATGAGCGAATATGCCTGAAATCGTGTTCTTTTCCGAAAGCCGTTTCAGATGCCTGTGATATCAAGAAACTAAAAACTTTTTCCTGTGATTTTATAGGGTTTTTTATCCACCACTTGTTTTGTTGTTTTACAACACTAGCATACAGAACACCAAAAAAAGACTTTAAACCCATGTTTTAAAATAAGATATACTGTTCAGGATCAACAGGCTTGTTGTTGTACCACAATTCAAAGTGTAGGTGTGGGCCACTACTCCATTTGCCAGAGTTTCCAATAATTGCAATAGCTTCTCCAGCCACAACTTTTTCTCCCTGATCTTTTAGTAAGACAGAGTTGTGTTTATAAACAGAAAGCAGATTATTTTCGTGTTGAATAACTATCACGTGACCAGTTTCAGAAGTCCAAGAAGACATCACAACCACTCCACCAAGCGCGCTCTTAATAAGCTCGTTTTCTTTACTGACAACATCAATACCATAGTGTTTTTCTTCAATATTAAACGACTCAGTAATAAAACCTTTAACTGGTAAAAAAAATAAGAGTTTTTCAATCTTTTGATTGTCCACGTTTGTGTAACCAAAAATGTTAAACTTTTCCTCCGCTTCTACCTCCTCTCTTAATAAAGAGTCTTCAGGCGTCTTTTCAAAATTAATGTCCTCTAGCGTTGAGTTGGGCGGCACAGTCTTGACTTGAACAGAATCTATGTTGCGACCTTCGATAATATTTTTGATATTTTGGAGGTAGCGTTCTCTATAGATTAATTCAGTGTTTAGAGAGTCTGACAATTGATTAAGAGTGACCATTTGTCGTCTCAAATCTGTACTCGTATAACCCGGAATATATTCTTTTAAAGGGCTAAAAGCAATAATCAAAGCTGTACCCCCCATTAACAGGGTTATAGTAACACAAGTCAGTAAAAACACGTTCAGTCTTGAAATATTGAACGATATGAGCTCTTCGAAGTTTTCGCTATTGAGAATAACAAAGCGGTACTTTAATCGCCACCTGTTCCAAAAAGAGTTGTTTTTTTTATCTTTTGACATAATCGCAGCAAATATCTTAAAAATTTATCTTAACACCCTTTAATCTTTATTCAATAAAATAAAATAATTTTGTCACATATAAGTTATTGCACTAATAATGTTTATAAAAACCAAAACTCTCGTAAAGGTCTATTTCTTGTTGCTCACCTTCTTTTTTTTAGGGTCATGTAAAACTACTAAAAACAAGTTTTTTAACAAGGCTTATCACAAGACCACTACAAGATATAATTGGTATTTCAACGCGAAAGAAAGCTATAAATCAGCTTTAAACAGACTTGAAACACAACACAAAGATGATTTTAATGAGCTTTTAAGCATATACCCCCTTGGAACAGACAAGGATGCACAAAGCATAAGCCCTCAAATGGACAAGGCGCTCAAAAAGTGTGCCCAAGCCATCAGTAAACATTCTATGCTTATTAAGGGTAAGGAGTATAACCGATGGATTGACGACTGTTACTTGCTTATAGGAAAAGCCTATTTCTACAAAAAAGAACATATTAAAGCGATAGAGGCTTTTCGTTTGGTTAGTAGACAATTTGAGAGGCTGCCCTCCTCTTATGAAGCCAAAATTTGGTTAGTCAAATCTTTTGTAGAGACTAACGACCTTAGCTCTGCAGATCTCATGTTAGAAGATATTTTGTCTGACGAAGACTTCCCATCCGAACTCAACAAAGAGTTGGCTTTGGTAATGGCACACTATCATATTCGACAAAGAGACTATTCGCAAGCTATTATGGAATTAGAGGAGGCTATTTCTCTAACCAAAAAGAAAAGAGAAAAGTCCCGTTATTTATACATCGTCGCACAACTACATTATAACCAAGAGAATTATTCCGAAGCTACCAATTATTTTTCTAAAGTCATTCGGGTAAGCCCAAATTATGAAATGACCTTTAATGCTAAAATCAACAGAGCGCGTTCTTTTGATACTTCTTCAGGCGGGTCGGAACAAATACAAGACGAACTTAACAAGATGTTGAAAGACGCTAAAAACAAAGAGTTTTTAGATGTTATCTATTTTGGCTTAGCAGAACTTTCTAAACGACAAAGTAAGATTAAAGAGGCCGTCCCCCTGTATGTAATGTCGGTTGCTAAAAGCATTAAAAACGACGCTCAAAAATCCTTATCAAGCGTTATATTAGCGGATATTTACTACGACCAACAAAATTACCGTTTTTCTCAAGCCTACTACGACACCGCTGTTGCCTTTATGAGCACTGACAACAACAGGTTTGTATTAGCTTCAGCCAGACAAAAAACATTAACAGAGCTAATTACTAACTTGGACATTATTCAACATCAAGATAGCATACAACGCGTAGCGTTAATGCCAGAAAAAGAGCGATTGGCGTTTATAGATAATATTATAGAAAAGATAAAACAACAAGAACAACGCCTAAAAGAGCTGGAAAATTCAAGACGTTCTGAAAATAATTTTTTTTATGACCCACAGAAAAACAATAGCTTTAACAGGATGAACCAAAACAGAGGTGGAGGTTGGTATTTTGACAATCCTAACACACTAAGTTTTGGTTTTTCAGAGTTCAACAGAAAATGGGGAAAAAGAAAGCTAGAAGACGATTGGAGACGTTCAGATAAAAAATCACTTACCGTAGAGGAGGCTTTGGCAGACACTATAAATGAAGATGAGTTTGATCCTAAGAGTAGAGATTCTTATTTAAAAGAATTACCCACGTCGGTTGAAGCCATGAAGGAGTCCAACCAAAAAATTATAGAAGCCTATTTTGATGCGGGCGTGATTTATAAGGAAAAACTAAGCGACATTCCTCAATCTCTAAGTACTTTTGAGACCTTAAATACCCGCTTTCCTAACAGTGAAAATAGGGTAATGGTCTTGTATTTTTTGTATAGACTACATGAAGAGAAAGGCAATATAGACTTTGCTAAAGACTATAAACGCATGTTGCTTAAAGAGTTTCCCCAAAGCGACTATGCAAAACTCATCAAAGATCCCGATTATGCCGAAGAAATGGTTCAAGCCAATAATATACTCAATACAGATTATGAAATGGCCCGTCAATACTATTTACAGTCTAAATTCGACGCCTGTATTAGCCTTTGTGAGCGAGTCAATAATAACAACCCTAACAACGCTCTTTACCCCAACTTCGACTTTTTGAAAACTATGGCCAAAGGCTTTGGGATGACTAAGAGCAATTACATTAATGCTCTCACGTTTATAGTTGAGAAATACCCCAAACATCAGGTTGCAGAATCTGCCAAAGAGATATTGTTGTATCTAAAAATAGAAGAATTAGAAATAGATAAAACAGCATTAAGCGTGAGAGATTCGCCATATTTGGACAAGCCCAATGCGGGACACTATTTCATTTTGTTGTTTAAGGAGTTTGATCTCGAAGTATCTATTGCCAAATCCACACTTTCCAATTATCACGCCGAATATTATCGATTGGACAGACTAAACGTTAGCGATTTACTTTTTGACGAACACACCCACATGATTACAATCAGAGAGTTTCCCAACAAAAACAAGGCGATGGCCTATTACAAGGCGTTTGTCGAAGGTGATGTTAGGGGTGTTTTTGGAGACGACTATGTTGTTTTTGTCATTGCAAGTCCAAACTTTCCAACCTTTTTCAAAAACAGAGATGTTGAGGGTTATAAAAAGACCTTTCAAGAGTATTATTTAAATAAACAATAAAACAGACTTTTTACTATATTTGTTTTACCAAAAACAAATAATAATGTTTTCATCAAAAGAAAAAAACATGGCAAAACCACACGAAAACACAGGTGTAGTAAATTTAATTGGCGTAGGCACAACTATCGTTGGCGAGATAACTTCCTCAGGCGATATTCGCGTTGACGGCACGCTCTCAGGCTCAATAAATACCAAAGGAAAAGTTGTTGTTGGATCTACAGGAATGGTAGAGGGTAATGTAAACGCTTCAAACGCAGATGTTTCGGGTGAGTTGAAAGGCTCTATCTCAGTATCAGAGCTTTTAGCCTTAAAATCTACCGCAAAATTAGACGGCGACATCATAACAAACAAACTAGCAATTGAGCCGGGCGCTTCCTTTACGGGTTCTTGTAGCATGGGTGCAGTTATAAAAGACATCAACCATGCCGGAAAACAAGAAAAACAAGAAAAAACAGCCTAAACGTTTTATTGTTCTTATTGCTGTTGCCTCTCAGATGGGAATAACCATATTTTTAGGAGCTACTTTAGGCAAATTTTTAGACGCCAAATACCAAACTGAAAAAGCTTGGTTTACCATCGCTTTAACCCTTTTCGCCCTGCTAATCTCTTTGTATTCCGTTTTACAGACTCTCAACAAACTTAACAATGACGACTAGTCGTTTCATTCTTTCTTTCACTAGTAAATTAGGGCTTGTTTTAGTCTGTGTAGGGCTGATGCATTACCTGGCATTTGAGTTGCAAGACATTCGGCTTAATCTAAAAATGTGGGGCTTTACTTACCTCAGCAACTTTTTATTGGCAGCACTTGCCATTTTGACGATTTATAAATTTAGAATCAGCCACACCGCAAGTTTGGGGTATATTTTTTTAGCAACAAGCCTACTAAAACTGATTGTTTTCCCACTTTTCATACAGCCCATCTTAGTTGAACAATTTAGTAGCTCAACCCATGCTTTTTTCTTATTTTTTATTCCTTATTTTGTGGCTCTAGTGGTTGAAATAAGTGTTTTAATAAAGCTGCTCAACCATCTATAAACTTCTTGACAATAAGACGTTAAAAAAACTTTAAAATATTTCATCATTTTATTTTTAGAATGAACATTAATATTTAGTTTTGCAGCGAACTCTTTATTAGCAATTATTTGCGGACGAATGAGAAGAAAATTTAATTCATTAGCCTTACTTTTTACACTAGCAATTACCAGTGTAACTTTTGCAAAATCTGACAACACGGACCAAAAAGACACCCCAGAAGAGGTAAAAGGCTTCATCAAGCATCACTTGAAAGACGCCCACTATTTTGAGCTTTTTCATGGTGCAAAAATGCCCCTACCAATTATTGTTTGGGACAACGGGATTCAATTCTTCTTGTCTTCAGACTTCAAGAAGGTTGAGGTTAAAGAGGTCACGGCACCCGATTCAACCATTACTTTTGTGCCGCTTAGCGAGAGCGATACTGTAGCTAAAAAAAGTACAGATTACCTTTATGAGTCCAAGAGTTCTAACTACTCCATTTTTCACGGTAAAATAGTGGCAGCAAAACATGGAGACATGCTGCTTAAACTTAACTCAGACGGTAAGAAAAAGCTAGTAAGCCATTCTTTCTTGATTGACTTTTCTATTACAAAAAACGTTTTAATGACCTTGTTGATTTGCGGTTTAATATTCTTTCTTTTTACAGGCTTATCAAAGTCTTACAAGAAGGGGCCAATCCCTAGTGGTTTTGGTAGGTTGTTAGAGCCACTCGTTTTATTTATCAGAGACGACATCGCTATTCCTAACATTGGAGAAAAGCATTACAAAAGATACATGAGTTATTTGCTAACGGTATTCTTTTTCATCTGGATTGTGAACCTAGCTGGAATGACACCCTTAGGAATTAACATAACAGGAAACATAGCCATCACATTTTCGTTGGCACTGATTACTTATTTAATCACACAATTTACAGCAAACAAAAATTATTGGGGACACATCTTTTGGATGCCAGGCGTACCAGTACCAATGAAATTTGTTCTTATGCCTATAGAGCTTTTAGGAACTATCATTAAGCCATTTTCTCTAATGATACGTTTGTATGCTAACATTACAGCGGGTCACGTGGTGTTGATGTCGCTTATTGGTTTAGTGTTTTTCGCCTCCAATCTATTTGCTTTTGGGTCATTTTTTGGATTAACACTATTCTTAGGAGTTATTGAATTGCTAGTGGCCTTTTTACAGGCTTATATATTCACAATGTTAACAGCGCTTTATTTTGGTGCTGCTGTAGAAGAACATAACGATGAACATTAAAATATTAACTAATTATTAACTTTAAATTTTTTATTATGACTATTCCAAATATTGTAGGAGCGGGATTAATTGTAATCGGTGCAGGTTTAGGTATTGGTAAAATCGGTGGTTCTGCCATGGATGCTATTGCCAGACAACCTGAGGCGACTTCAAAAATCCAAACAGCAATGATTATTGCTGCTGCACTTATTGAAGGTATTGGATTTGCTGCATTATTTGCCGTTTCTTAATTCATCATTTTAAATCAAAACTGTAAGGGTTGCTTACAGTTTTGATTTTAGCATTATAAAAAGAAAAATAAAGATATAATATGGACTTATTTAACGACTTTTCAATTGGCTTGTTTGTTTGGCAAACCGTTTTATTTTTAGCTCTTTTATTTTTACTAAGAAAATACGCTTGGAAACCTATTCTTAGCGCGGTAGAAGAAAGAGAAGAAGGGATTAAAAACGCTTTGGAGGCAGCAGATAACGCCAAAAAAGAGATGGAAGCTCTTAATGCAGACAACGAGCGTATTTTGCGTGAAGCAAAAGCCGAAAGAGATAACATACTCAAGGAGGCAAGAGAGATAAAAGAAACAATCATTGCCGAGGCAAAGACACAAGCTACAGAAGAAGCAGACAAGGTTATGGCATCAGCAAGAGAGCAAATTAACAATGAAAAATTGGCTGCTATTACAGAGCTAAAAAATCAGGTAGCAGACCTTTCTATTGATATTGCAGAAAAAGTATTGAAGTCAGAATTGAAAGATGCTGACAAACAAAAAGAATTAGTAAACAACGCTTTGAAACAGGCGGCTTTGAGTTAAGATGAGAAACACAAGAGCAACATCAAGGTATGCTAAGTCTTTATTAGAGTTAGCCAAAGAGCAAAACACATTAGAGCTTTGCAAAACGGATATGGCTAGTGTCGTATCTCTGTGCCAAAACTCTAGAGAGTTAGTTTTGTTATTGAAAAGCCCTGTGGTTAAGACCGATAAAAAACTAGCCATTATAGCCGAAGTATTTGTAGGCTGTTCTCCTTTGGTTCTAAGCTTTATTAACCTCATTACTAAAAAGAAAAGAGAAGCCCTGTTATTTGATATAGCACAAGGCTTTTTAGATTTATACAAAATTGACCAAGGTATTGAATCGGCAACTTTAACCACTGCTGTTGCATTAGATGAAGACACTAGACAACAAGTCATAGACTTCATCAAAAAGCAAGGTGTTAGTCAGGTCGATTTAACAGAACAAGTAGATGAAAGCCTCATCGGTGGAGCAATTCTTAGGTTGGGTGACAAACAACTAGACGCCAGCGTAGCGCGTCAGATAAAAGATTTAAAACAATCGTTTAATAAAAACCTTTACATAAAGGACTTCTAAATTAACAACTATGGCAGAAGTAAAACCAGCTGAGGTATCAGCAATTTTAAGACAACAATTAGCAGGGTTCAAATCTGAATCGGACTTACAAGAGGTAGGAACTGTATTGCAAGTGGGTGATGGTATTGCTCGTGTTTACGGTTTAACCAACGTTCAGTCGGGTGAGCTTATTGAATTCGAAAGTGGACTACAAGGTATCGTTCTAAATTTAGAAGAAGATAATGTCGGTGCTGTATTATTAGGACCTTCTAAAGGGATTAAAGAAGGTGATGTTGTTAAAAGAACCAATCGTATTGCTTCTATAAATGTAGGAGAAGGTATGTTGGGTCGAGTAGTAGATACTCTTGGAAACCCTATCGATGGTAAAGGACCGATTCAAGGTGACACTTACGAAATGCCCATTGAAAGAAAGGCCCCGGGTGTTATTTACCGTCAGCCAGTAAACGAGCCATTACAAACGGGTATCAAGGCTATCGATGCCATGATTCCTGTAGGTAGAGGACAAAGGGAGTTAATTATTGGTGACCGTCAGACAGGAAAGACTGCCGTAGCTATTGATACCATTATCAACCAAAAAGAATTTTATGATAAAGGAGAACCTGTTTTCTGTATCTACGTTGCTGTAGGACAAAAAGGCTCAACTGTAGCAGCCATAGCTAAGACTTTAGAAGATGCTGGAGCATTGCCTTATACCATTATTGTAGCGTCTAATGCTTCTGACCCTGCGCCGATGCAGTTTTACGCACCACTTGCTGGAGCAGCTATTGGCGAATACTTTAGAGATACAGGTCGTCCAGCATTGATTGTATTTGACGATTTATCTAAACAAGCGGTAGCCTATCGTGAGGTATCTTTATTATTGAGAAGACCACCAGGTCGTGAGGCTTATCCAGGCGATGTATTCTACTTACACTCACGTTTATTGGAAAGAGCTGCCAAAGTGATTAATGACGATGCTATTGCCGCTCAAATGAACGATTTACCAGAATCCTTAAAAGGTATGGTAAAAGGTGGTGGTTCATTAACTGCACTACCTATTATTGAAACACAAGCGGGTGACGTATCGGCTTATATTCCTACCAATGTAATTTCTATTACAGACGGTCAGATTTTCTTAGATGGTGACTTATTTAACTCGGGTGTTCGTCCAGCTATTAACGTAGGTATTTCGGTGTCTCGTGTAGGGGGTTCGGCACAAATTAAGTCCATGAAGAAGATTTCAGGAACCTTAAAATTAGACCAAGCTCAGTACCGTGAGCTAGAGGCTTTTGCTAAGTTCGGTTCGGATTTGGATGCGGCTACTACAGCGGTTATTGAAAAAGGTAAGCGTAATGTGGAAATCCTTAAACAAGGACAATACTCACCATTAAGAGTAGAAGAACAAGCAGCTATCATTTTCTGTGGTACCAACGGTCTTTTGATGGACGTACCAACTGAAAAGGTAAAAGAATTCGAAGCGGAGTTTATCGCTTTCTTACACAACAAGCACCAAGACGTCTTAGACGCTTTGGCAGCAGGTAAGTTAAGCGACGACATTACTGACACTTTACGTGCAGTATGTGCCGATTTTTCTAAGAAATACGCAGCATAAACTATGGCTAACTTAAAAGAAATACGGGCAAGAATTACTTCGGTAGGTTCAACTATGCAAATTACGAGTGCCATGAAAATGGTATCGGCAGCTAAGCTCAAAAGAGCCCAAGACGCCATTACACAGATGCGTCCGTATGCCAACAAGTTAAGCGAATTATTGGTCAATCTGAGCTCTACTCTAGATGCTTCTGAAGGAGGCGTTTACGCTCAAGCTAGAGAGGTCAAATCCATACTTATTGTAGCGGTGACCTCCAACAGAGGTTTGTGCGGTGCTTTTAACAACAATGTGATAAAAGGTGCTAAGGCACTAGCTGAAAACTATGACCAAGCCGCTTTTGTGACCATAGGAAAAAAAGCCTCTGAGCATTTTGCTAAAAACGGTTATGAAGTTATTTCTTCTCATGACGACTTGTATAACGACCTAAGCTTTGCCAACACTTCGGCTATTGCCCAAGTCTTGATGGATCACTTTGTATATGGGCGTTACGACAAAGTCGTGGTGGTATATAACCAATTTAAAAATGCCGCTTCTCAGAACCTAATGACAGAAGCCTATTTGCCGGTAGAAACACCAGCTGACGATACAGCCACTATTGGCGATTACATTTTCGAACCCGAAAAGGAAGAAATTGTAGCTGAGCTTATCCCTAAATCTTTGAAGGTACAACTTTTCAAAGCAGTCTTAGATTCTCACGCTTCCGAGCATGGCGCACGTATGACGGCTATGCACAAGGCAACAGATAATGCTGGCGAACTCAAAAGAGAACTGACCTTGACTTATAACAAGGCGAGACAAGCTGCCATTACGGGAGAAATTCTAGAAATCGTGGGTGGTGCCGAGGCCTTAAACGGTTAAGCATAAGCACATCAACAATATACAAAAGCCCGTTCGTCGGGCTTTTTTTGTTTCATCACAAAAATCACTTGACTTTAATATTGTTTTCTATTAAAATACGCAAGTGGTAGTCATCAACACTCATACCATTCTTCACTTTGTTCAGAATATTCGCGAGTGGTGGTATTCTTCACCGCGTTCATAATAGCGTTGAATAAGAAAGTCTGTTTATGTTTTAGGCTTTTGGAAAAAACTATCTTTGTCCAAATAAAGTACATATTATGGACTATCACTACATTTTATCCGAGCACCGAGATGGTGTGGCATACCTTACCATCAACCGCCCCAATCAACTGAATGCCCTTAACAAAGCCACTATTGAGGAATTAAACCATGCAATTATTCAAGCAGATACGGATACTTCAGTCCAATGTATCCTTCTAACAGGTTCAGGCACTAAGGCTTTTGTGGCGGGTGCCGATATCAAAGAATTCTCTCATTTTAATGCTCAAGAGGGGGCGCAACTAGCTACTGACGGTCAGCGCCTACTATTTGACTTATTGGACAACTTATCTATTCCCAGTATAGCGGCCATTAATGGCTTTGCCCTAGGTGGAGGTTTAGAGTTAGCTATGGCTTGTCATATTCGAGTAGCTTCTACTACTGCTAAGATGGGTTTGCCTGAAGTGTCATTAGGTGTTATTCCTGGTTATGGTGGTACTCAGCGTTTGCGTGAATTGGTGGGTAAAGGCAAAGCTTTAGAAATGATAACTACTGCTGGTATGCTTGGGGCTGAAGAGGCCCTTTCTTGGGGTTTAGTTAATCACTTGTGTGAGCCAGAAGAACTCATAACTTTTTGTGAAAAAATTGCCTCTCGCATTTGTAAAAACTCTTCCGTTGCCATTGCTCATGCAATAAAATCGGTCAATGCTGGTTGTAATACAAGTGGTTATGCTAGTGAAATAGAATCTTTTGGAGCATGTTTTGCTACAGAGGATTTTAAAGAAGGCACTAGTGCTTTTATGGAAAAAAGAAAAGCCCAATTTACTGGTAAATAGAGCGTGAACCCACTCAAGAAATTATTAGGACAAACTGCCATTTACGGCCTTAGCAGTATCGTAGGACGCTTGCTAAATTACCTTCTAGTACCCCTTTATACCCGCTACTTTACAACCTCTGAATATGGTGATGTAACCTTATTTTACGCCTATGCCGCTTTTTTACTCATCATATTGAGCTATGGTATGGAAACAGCTTTTTTCCGCTTCTCTCAAAGAGAACCCAACAAAAGAGTCGTGTATAGTACAGCCTTAATTTCGCTACTCATCAGCTCTTCATTATTTCTAGGGCTTATTTATTTTAATGCTCAATCCATTGCTAACACCTTGTCCTTTGGACAAAACCCTGAGTATATAAAGTATTTTGCCATTATCATCGGCTTGGACACCATTTCGTCTATCTCCTTTGCCAAACTGAGAGAAAACAACCAAGCTACTCGTTTTGCTTTAATTCGACTGCTCAACATCTTTATAAACATTGGACTAAACTTATTATTCATCATTTATTGTCCATTTGCTATAGCCAACAATTTGCCTACCGCCGATTTTATTCAAAGCTTTTATTCGCCCGACATCGGAATAGGATATATTTTTATTGCCAACCTAGTAGCTACGGTAGTTACTCTGTTGATGTTACTGCCAGAAATGAGTCAATCCATTTGGCGATTCGATAAAGTGGTATGGCGTAAAATGATGGTGTATGCCTTACCTCTTATGGTGGCTGGTTTGGCAGGGATTACCAACGAAACCATAGACCGTATTTTATTACAACATCTCTTACCTCCCGATATTTCCGCTTCGGAAATAGGGTTGTATTCGGCTTTTTATAAGCTATCCATTATCATGACACTTTTTGTGCAAACCTTCCGTTTTGCTGCCGAGCCTTTTTTCTTTTCTCAAGAAAAAGAACGTAACGCTAAACAGGTTTATGCTCAGGTTATGAAATACTTCAGCATCGTAACGGCATTTATCTTCTTGTCGGTGATGATTTATTATGATGTAGTCAAGCAGTTTATTGGCTCTTCCTTTCACGACGAAAGAGGAGCTATCATTGTGCCTATTTTATTGTTAGCCAACCTCTTTTTGGGCTTATACTATAATTTATCGGTATGGTATAAACTAACCGAAAAAACCCAATATGGTGCTTATATGTCTTTGTTAGGGGCTACCATAACGGTTGTTCTTAACATAGCACTCATACCATACTTAGGTTTTGTGGGTTCGGCATGGGCTACCCTATGTTGCTATTTCTTAATGGCATTATGTTCTTACCTCTTAGGTCAAAAACACTACCCAATACCCTATCCTTTAAAGCGTATAAGCTTGTATTTCGGTCTGATGCTCGGCTTTTATTTTCTAAGTATTTATTTGTCTTTAGGTATGGGTATAAACACACTCTTTTTAATCCTTTATATTGCGGTGGTTTATTTGTTTGAAAAACCTAAAAAAAGAGTAATTTCAAACCCACAACTTTTTGATTAAACTATGCAAGTAAAAGTCATCAATAAATCCAAACACCCCTTGCCACAATACGAAACTATCGCTTCTGCTGGTATGGACGTTAGAGCCAATATAGACCAATCCATTACTTTAGAACCTTTAGGACGTTCTTTGGTAAAAACAGGCTTGTTTATGGAAATACCCATAGGTTATGAAATACAAGTTCGCCCTCGTAGTGGTCTTGCTTTTAAAAAAGGAATAACAGTCTTGAATAGTCCCGGAACAATTGATGCAGACTATAGAGGTGAAATTGGCGTTCTATTAGTAAATTTGTCTTCCGAACTTTTTGTCATCGAAGACGGCGAACGCATAGCTCAATTGGTATTAGCGCCGCACGAACAAGCGAGCTGGCAAGAAGTGGAAATTTTGGGACATTCAGACCGAGGTCAAGGCGGCTTTGGTAGTACAGGAACAAACTAACATTATGAGAACAAACCTTATTATTTTAATCCTTTTTTTATCTCTGAATAGTCTTGCTCAGGACCACCCATTCTATTCTATTAACGACTCCAAAATCAAGGAAAAATATAATAAAGTAGACACTAAGGATTATCAAAACGCTTTCTTTAATGGTTTAAGGTATAAAATATTGGGCGATCCTGACAAGGCCCTAGAGTACTTTAGCGATTGTATTCGTATGAATGGTGGAGAGCCAACCCCCATGTACGAGTCTGCTATTCTGTACTTTAACAATGGACAGTTCGATCAAGCTCAATTTTTTATTGAAAGTGCGTGTCAGCTTGAACCCGACAACAAGTGGTTTCAGCAATTATTGGCGACAACTTACTTAGAGAACAGACAATACGGTAAAGCCATTGTTAGCTTTAAAAAGCTACTCAAATTAGAGCCTAAAAATAAGGACTGGCATTTTGAATTAGCTTCTGCTTATTTGTTGAATAATCAAGCAAGAAATGCTATTAAAGTGTACGATGAACTCGAAAAACACATTGGATCTTTTGGCGTACTTTTCCAACAAAAAAAGCAAATATACATTGATATAGGCGATAAGACTGGTGCAATCAGAGAGCTTGAGAAGTGGGCTGAGGCAGAGCCCAGAAACATAGAAGCATTAAATGAATTGTCAGAGTTTTACCTTTTGTCTGGCAAACAAACAAAAGCTATACAAACTCTAGAAAAATCATTGAAGTTGAAATCCGATAATGCAAGTGCATTTATTATGCTTTCTGATTTATATCGCAACAATAAGGAGTTTGACAAGTCTTTTGATTATACTAAAAAAGCTTTTAGCTCTTTAGATTTGGGAATTGATGCTAAAATGCGTCAACTCTTGACCTATTACGATTGGACAGATACTGATACCACACTATTATCTAAGGCGTATACCCTCATTGACATACTTTTAGAAACTCACCCAAATGACGCCAAACCCTTCACTATTGCAGGTGATTATTACTATAGAGACGATAATTTAAACGCTGCTAAAGCTAACTTTTTACAAGCTGCAGAATTAGACCCCAGCCGCTATCCTATATGGCAGCAGCTGATGATAATATCATTTGATCTTAAAGAGTATGACGAAGTTATAACTTTAGGTCAACGCGTTCAAGAACTTTTTCCAAGTCAGCCGATTAGTTATTATTTTGTGGGCCTAGCATATATGCAAGAGAAAAAATACAGCCTAGCGATTGATCAGCTGAATACGGGTAAACTAATGGTCATTGACAACCCCAACCTATTAGCTCAATTTTATGCTTCTTTAGGCGACGCTTACCACGCCCAAGAGGAAATCAAAGAATCTGATGAGGCATACGAAAAGTCTTTAGACATTATGCCTGAAAACACTTATGTCCTAAACAATTATAGCTACTACCTTTCTTTGAGGAAAAAGAAACTTGAACAAGCGGCCCAAATGATGAAACTATGTGTTGAGCTTTCACCCGGCCAACCCTCTTATGAAGACACCTATGCTTGGATTTTCTACCAGATGAAAGATTATCAAAACGCTTTGCTATGGATAGAGAAAGCCATATCTAGTGGAGGTAATACCAGTTCAACCATAGTAGAGCATTATGGTGATATTTTGTATCAACTTTCTAGAAAAGAAGAGGCTCTACAACAATGGCAAACTGCCCAAGAATTAGGTACAGAATCGAAATTTTTAGACCAAAAGATAGCAGACCAAAAACTCTATGAATAAAAGCCTGTTTGGCATATTGATT
>CAXFOQ010000015.1:0-26706 GCA_964004705.1 uncultured Flavobacteriales bacterium
AGAAGATGGGACTCGAACCCACGACCTCTTGACTGCCAGTCAAGCGCTCTAGCCAACTGAGCTACATCCCCAACTCAAACATTACAAATGTAGGGATTTTCAACTCTTTTAAGACTAATTTTTATAGATTGCTATTCTGCTTATCATTAAGTATTTTTGCAACACTAAATTGTGAATAATGAGTAGTAAAAAAATAGAATCTAGCAAAGCTCCTGAACCAGTGGGGCTATATCCACATGCTCGACAACATGGTAATTTTTTATTTTTATCAGGGGTAGGGCCAAGGGAAAGGGGAACAAAAAAAATACCCGGAGTAGAGCTTGACGAAATTGGGAACATTACATCTTATGATATAGAATTGCAATGCCGTTCGGTCTTCAATAATGTACGCACTATTGTAGAGGAATCGGGTTCCTCGTGGGACAATATTATTGACGTTACTGTTTTTTTAACCAATATGAAGGATGATTTTAAAACATACAACAAAGTATATGCCGAGTTTTTTGCTGATAATCAACCTTGCAGAACAACATTAGAAATAAATTGTTTGCCCACCCCAATTGCCATTGAATTGAAAGTAATAGCTACTATTGACTCATGAAAAAATATCCAGAATATAAACAGCTTGATTTATCGGCAATAAACAAAGAAATCCTTACTCGCTGGCAGTTAAACTCAATCTTTGAAAAAAGTCTTTCTACAAGAGAAGGAAACCCGTCATACACCTTTTATGAAGGTCCACCTTCGGCTAACGGTATGCCGGGTATTCACCACGTTATGGGGCGTGCTATTAAAGATATTTTCTGTCGTTTTAAAACATTACAAGGCTATAAAGTTAATCGAAAAGCTGGTTGGGATACTCACGGTTTACCGGTAGAACTTGGCGTTGAAAAAGAGTTGGGTATTACCAAAGAAGACATCGGAACAACAATCTCTATTGAAGATTATAATAAAAAATGTCGTGAAAATGTCATGAAATTCAAAAACGCCTGGGAAGATTTAACCGATAAGATGGGGTATTGGGTGGATATGAAGGACCCTTATGTTACCTATGACAATAAATACATTGAAAGTGTTTGGTGGTTGCTAAGCCAGATGGATAAAAAAGGTATGCTGTATAAAGGACATACAATTCAGCCATTTTCCCCAAAAGCAGGAACAGGACTAAGCTCTCATGAGCTTAACCAGCCCGGTTGCTATAAAGATGTTAAAGATCTTTCGGTTATAGCTCAATTTAAAGTTTTAAAAGAGGATAAATCAGACTTTCTGTTTCAAAACTCTACAGATAATGTTTTCTTTTTAGCATGGACCACAACCCCTTGGACTTTACCGTCCAATACAGCTTTAGCAGTGGGAAAAAAAATAGATTATTTAGTCGTTAACACCTTTAATCCCTACACCTATAAGGCGATTACGGTTATTTTAGCAAAAGCTCTTTTTTACAAGTATTTTCCAGAAAAAAATAAGGATCTTAATATCTCAGAATATATTGAGGGAGACAAATCCATTCCTTTTGAAATTATCCAAGAAATCAAGGGCTCTGAACTAGAAGGTCTTTATTATGAGCAATTATTGCCTTATGCTCAGCCAGATAATGGAGAAGCCTTCAAGGTATTGATAGGCGATTTTGTAACGACTGATGACGGTACAGGAATTGTTCATTTAGCGCCCAGCTTTGGTGCAGATGACAATTTGGTGGCTAAGCAAAATAACATAGGCTCATTAACCCTTGTAGATACTCAAGGTCGATTTGTAGATGCTGTAACTGACTTTGCGGGTATGTATGTTAAAAATGAATTTTACAGTAAAGGTCAAGCGCCAGATAAATCGGCTGATATTCAAATTGTCATTAAATTAAAAGAAGACAACAGATGTTTTAAGGCTGAAAAATACGAACACTCTTACCCACATTGTTGGCGTACAGACAAGCCTATATTATACTACCCTTTAGAAAGTTGGTTTGTTAAGACGACTGAAGCTAAGGAACGTATGATAGAGCTTAATAAAAGTATCAATTGGAAGCCCAAATCTACAGGAGAGAGGCGTTTTGGCAACTGGCTTGAAAACTTAGTTGATTGGAATTTGTCTCGTTCTCGATTTTGGGGAATTCCCTTACCAATTTGGATGACTGAATGTAGAGATGAACAAATTTGTATAGGCTCAATGGAGCAGTTAAAATCAGAAATAGAAAAATCAGTTAAAGCAGGTCTAATGCAAACAAACCCATTATCTGATTTTGTAGTGGGCGATATGTCTGCCAAAAATTATGCCACCTTTGATTTACATAGACCTTTTGTTGATGATATTATTTTAGTTTCAACTAGCGGCAAAGCTATGCGTAGAGAGTCTGATCTATTAGATGTTTGGTTTGATTCAGGTTCTATGCCTTACGCTCAGTTACATTATCCTTTTGAGAATAAAGAAATATTTGAACAATCTTATCCAGCTGATTTCATTGCAGAAGGAGTTGACCAAACTAGAGGCTGGTTTTTTACCCTACACGCTATAGCAAGCATTTTGTTTGATAATGTAGCTTTCAAAAATGTTATTTCCAATGGCTTAGTTTTAGATAAAAACGGTAATAAAATGTCTAAACGCTTAGGTAATGCAGCTGATCCGTTTAAGACACTAGAAGAACATGGGGCAGATGCAACACGTTGGTATATGATAAGTAACGCTCAACCTTGGGATAACCTTAAGTTTGATATAGATGGCTTAGCAGAAGTTAAGCGTAAGTTTTTTGGCACACTTTATAATACTTATGCATTCTTTGCTTTATACGCCAATATTGATAGTTTTAGTTATTCAGAAAAAGATATACCTTTAGAGAAAAGACCAGAAATTGATCGATGGATACTTTCTGAGCTCAACACACTTATTCAAAAGACAGGAAATTCTTTAGATGACTTTGAGCCAACCAAGGCAGCACGTGCTATTCAGTTGTTTGTAAATGATAATTTGAGCAATTGGTATGTAAGGTTGTCTAGAAGACGTTTTTGGAAAGGAGACTATGGCACAGATAAAATATCAGCCTATCAGACATTATATACTTGCTTAGAAACGGTCGCTATATTAGCCTCTCCTATTGCGCCATTTTTTATGGATAAACTATTTGGCGACCTTAATCAATCGACACAAAAAACAGCGCTAGAATCTGTTCACTTAGCTCAATGGCCAAAGTCAAAATTTAGATTTATTGATACGGATTTAGAAGAACAGATGCGATTGGCTCAAGACCTAACTTCAATGGTGTTTTCTTTAAGAAAGAAGGAAAACTTAAGAGTAAGACAGCCTTTACAAAAAATGATGGTACCTGTTCTTGATGATAAAATAAAGAGTCAAATAGAGGCTGTAAAAGAACTAGTGTTATCAGAGGTTAATGTTAAAGAACTTGAATTTATGACTTCTGATTCAGATATTTTGATTAAAAAAGTAAAACCAAACTACAAATCTTTAGGACCTAAATTTGGTCAACAAATAAAGGCTATTTCTCAAGCTATTTCTCAATTTACTACTGAAGATATTAGTACTATTGAACAAGTAAAAAGTTGCTCTATAGAAATTGGGGACTCAGAAGTTCAAATAGAACTAGACGACGTAATCATTACAACTGAAGACATTCCAGGCTGGGCAGTTACGTCTATCAATGGCAACACTGTTGCTTTAGACATTAACCTTAACGATAATTTAATAAGTGAGGGTTTAGCCAGGGAAGTCGTGAATCGTATTCAAAATCTTAGAAAGGAATTAGGCTTTGAGGTTACTGACAGAATAGAAATTAACTTAAGTGCTGAAGAAAAATTAGCCAAAGCAATTAATAATAATTTAAATTATATTTGTTCTGAAACTTTGGCTGATGAGCTAAATATCATAGCTTATAATTTCTTAGAAAAAGTTGAAGAAATTGAGTTGACAGAAGGAGTATTTACAAGAATAGAATTATTAAAAAGATAAAGATATGTCAAGCGAAAAAACAAGATATAGCGATTCAGAATTAGAAGAATTTCGTCAAATAATAAAAGATAAAATTAGTAAAGCAGAAAATGATTTAGAGCTTATCAAGAGCGCTTATACAAATGACTCTAACAATGGAACTGATGATACTTCACCTACTTTTAAAGGTTTTGAAGAGGGCTCAGAAACACTATCTAAGGAAGAGAATGCGCAGTTAGCTTTAAGGCAAGAAAAGTTTATACACAACTTATACAACGCTCTAAAACGTATAGATAATAAAACCTATGGAGTCTGTAGAGTTACAGGTAAATTAATCCAAAAAGAACGGCTTAAACTAGTTCCACACGCAACCCTAAGTATCGAAGCTAAGCGGGCACAATAAGACTCAATGTTAAAAAAGTCACTCTTACTTATAGCTTTTGTATTAATCCTAGACCAGCTATTAAAGGTATTGATAAAGACAAACATGATGATTGGTCAAGAAATACACTTTTTTGATTGGTTCATCATACATTTTACCGAAAACAAGGGAATGGCTTTTGGCTTAGAGTTTGGGGGAAAACTTGGGAAATATTTATTAAGTATCTTTAGAATTTTAGCTATTGTAGTTATTAGTGTTTTCTGGCTCAAATTAATAAATAATCAAGTTAAAAAAGGGATTATTTATAGTATTTCTCTTATTCTTGCTGGAGCTATTGGCAATATGATTGATAGCGCTTTTTATGGCATGATATTTTCTGAAAGTTATGGGCAAATAGCGACTGTTTTTGAAGGGGGCTATTCAAGTTTCCTTCAGGGAAAGGTTGTCGACATGTTTTATTTTCCATTGATTAATGGATATTTTCCAAAATGGCTACCTTTTGTTGGAGGGAATCATTTTATCTTCTTCAGGCCAATCTTTAATATAGCTGACGCTGCTATAAGTACGGGAGTTATTAACATTTTGATTTTTCACCGTTCATTCTTTAAATAATTATTGGTGCTTATCTAATAAATCTTTGTAAATTTTTTGTGCATTAGTATTTCTATAACTTTTTTTTGTCCAATATATTCTTCTAATAAATCCAAATAACTTGAATAAAAACAGGTTGTATGAACTTACTCTTTTTTCTTTCCACATTTCTGGGAAAGCCATACCATGTTTTAACATATAAGGCCCAAATATGGAAAAGCTCAATTCGCTGTTATCCTCGTTATAAAAACTTTCAAAATTTACTTTCTTCTTGGTTTTGTTTATAATAGGCAATTTTCGCTTTGGAGAAATATCACAATGTTTTAAAGCATCCTCAAAGTCTTCTTGTAGGTTTTCGAAGCGAATAATAAAACTACAATATGGAGCGGTAATACTTAGCCAATTATCAAAGGGAAACCGGTAATAGCGGCTTAAAAAATCGCTATAACTACTATTATTTTCTCTCAAAATTTTTGACAATTTATAGTCCCTCATTTTAAGGTGGCCACCATTTTTTCTTAATAATTTATCATTACTAAAATTACCACTACTATCGTTTATCATCTTGGTATAATAGCTAACAGAAATATCTAATGGATTACGTGCACAGGCAATTACCCTATATTTTTTTTCTTCCTCTGTTGCTATTTTTAAAAAATCTTGATAGATAGAGTGTTTGGCAAGTATTGCTTTCCCATCATATTGTTCGCATAATTCCTTTGATATAGCTGTTGAGGCGGCTAACGGAAGGCCTACAAAAACATATTTATATTTATGACTAATAATCATATTAAACCATTCTTGTAAAGGTGTTCAGCAATTTGTATAGCATTGGTGGCAGCACCTTTTCTTAGGTTATCACAAACAACCCACATATTTAAAGTCTTTTCTTGAGAGAAATCACGTCGTATTCGCCCCACAAACACCTCGTCTTTACCTTCGGCATAAATAGGCATAGGGTAGGTATTAACATCTGGGTTGTCTTGAATGCTAACTCCTGGAAAATCGTATAATAATTTACGTACCTTAGTTAATTCAAAATCAGTGTAAAACTCTACATTGACACTTTCAGAATGCCCACCTTTGACAGGCACTCTTACGGCTGTTGCGCTAACTTCTATACTATCATCTCCCATTATCTTTTTAGTTTCTCTAACTAGCTTCATTTCTTCTTTGGTATAACCATTATCTTCAAAGACATCGCAATGAGGCAGAGCGTTTTCGTGAATGGGGTAAGGATATGCCATTTTTCCTTTAATTCCATTACTTTCATTTTCCAATTGTTTGACGGCCTCTACACCAGTGCCTGTAATAGATTGATAGGTAGAGACTACCACACGCTTTATTTTATAAACATCGTGCAATGGCTTTAATGCCATCAACAGCTGAATGGTAGAGCAGTTAGGATTAGAAATAATTTTATCTTTTTTAGTTAAGATATTACTATTAATTTCTGGTATAATAAGCGCATTAGTTAGCCTCCAAGCCGAAGAGTTATCAATCACCGTAGTACCTACTTTAACAAAGCGAGGCGCCCATTCTAAAGCGACACATCCACCAGCAGAAAATAGAGCAAGGTTGGGCCGTTCAGTTATAGCATCTTCCAATGAAATAATTGTTAAATTTTTGTTATTAAAGCTTAGAGTTCGACCAACTGATTTAGACGAAGCAACAACTAATAATTCACTTATGGGAATAGAGCAATCTTGTAAAATCTCGAGCATAACTTTACCTACCATACCTGTTGCGCCTACAACTACTATTTTCATTTATTGAATAATTTTAACCAAAAATAAGGACTATATTTGAATTGCTTAGAACTAAACATTCTTAATTCGTTTCTAGAGCAATAAAACGTCACTACAGATAATGCTTTTTAAATGCGTATTTTTGGTGTTTGATGCAAGTCTCAGAAGACATAAAATCAGTATTACAGAACCTTAGCGCTGAGCCAGGAGTATATCACTTTTATGACGCTAAAGAATCTCTTCTCTATGTCGGCAAGGCTAAAAATCTTAAACGCAGAGTAACGTCTTATTTCAACCGTAAACACGACAGTTTTAAAACAACTTATATGGTGCGTAAAATACACCGAATCGAAACTTTAGTTGTTGATACCGAAATGGATGCCTTGTTGCTTGAAAACAACCTTATCAAGAAATATCAACCTCGTTACAACATCTTACTTAAAGACGATAAAACCTATCCTTGGATTTGTATCAAAAAAGAACCTTTTCCTCGAGTATTCTACACAAGACAGCTCATCAAAGACGGGTCTGAATATTTTGGCCCCTACACCAATCCCAAAATCATCAGCGCTATGCTGAATTTTATTCGACAGATTTACCCTCTAAGAACCTGTAAATATCATTTGACTGAACAAAATATTCAAGCGGGTAAATTCAAAGAATGTTTAGAATTCCATATTGGAAATTGCTTAGCTCCCTGTGTTGGCAAACAAGATGACCAACATTACGAACAAGACGTGGAACATATACGCCAAATATTAAAAGGAAACATACGTTCTGTAGTTCAACACTTCAAAGTAGAAATGTTCAAGCTATCAGAAAAGATGGAGTACGAAAAAGCTCAGGTCATAAAAGAGAAGATAGAACAGTTAGAACATTATCAATCCAAATCTTCTATCGTTAGCCCAAACATTAATGACGTTGATGTTTTTAGCATCATTTCCGATCAAGACTATGCTTATGTCAACTTTTTTAAAGTATCTAGCGGTGCTATTATACAAGCCCACGCAATGGAGATAAAAAAGAAATTAGATGAAACAGACGAAGAACTACTTTCAATGGCTATTACAGAAATACGCCAACGTTTTCATAGTACATCAAAGGAGGCGTTTTTAAATATCCCTATAGTGTCCAAGTGGCAAAATTTAAAAATTTCGGTACCTAAAATTGGCGATAAATACAAATTGGTTAATTTATGCTTTAAGAACGCCAAAAATATACAAAAAGACCGTATTCGTAAGAATGAAGAATTACGTAATCGATTAGATAACAAAAGGGTTTTGGAGCAGTTACAACACGATTTGAGATTAAGTTCAAAACCTCGTCATATCGAATGTTTTGACAATTCCAATATACAGGGCACTAATCCAGTGGCGGCTTGTGTGGTCTTCAAAAATGCTAAACCAAGTAAGAAAGATTACCGTTTATTTAATATTAAAACCGTATCAGGCCCTGATGATTTTGCATCTATGCAAGAGGTGGTGTATAGACGCTATAAACGAATGATGAACGAAGGTCATAATTTACCTCAACTTATCGTTATTGACGGCGGCAAAGGACAGCTTAGCTCAGCTCTAAAAAGTTTAGTAAAACTAAACCTCCAACATAAAATAGCTATCATTGGTATTGCTAAACGATTAGAAGAAATATATTTTCCAAATGACGTTATCCCTTTGTACTTGGATAAACGCTCTGAAAGCCTGAAAGTTATTCAACAACTACGTAATGAAGCTCATCGTTTTAGCGTTAAACACCACAGGAACAGAAGAAGTAAAAACAGTCTAGGCACTTCATTAGATAATATCGTTGGGATAGGCCCTAAAACAGTAGACACTTTAATCAGTCATTTTGGCTCTGTGAAACGTGTTTTAGAAGCCCAAGAAGACGAACTCTCCAAACTAGTAGGTAAGCGTAAAGCACAGCTCATTTTGGAGAGAAAAAATTCTTAAAATTTTTTTAAAATATATTTAATTCATCAACCTTTTAGAATTTAAGGCCTTTAACGAAGACAATTCTAGTGAAGAAATTAGGTGTATTAGCCGCAAAAAAAACTCTTTGACTCAAAGCTTGTCAAGATTACGATTGAGACTAATTCAACTTTTCGGATAACAAGCGCATTTCTATTACAGGAGATATCTTCTCATATAAAATGTGATATACTGCCTTTGTAATAGGCATCTTAATATTGTATTGCTCATTAATTTCTTTAATACATTTAACAGCATAATAACCTTCCGCTACCATTTTCATTTCTAGCTGTGCCGACTTTACAGAATAGCCTTTGCCTATCATATTTCCAAAGGTTCGGTTTCTACTGAACTGAGAATATACGGTAACCAATAAGTCACCCAAATAGGCGGACTCTTTGATATCCCTTTTTATTGGGTGTACTGTGTCTACAAAGCGTTTAATTTCTCTTATGGCATTAGAGGCTAAAACGGCTTGAAAATTATCACCATATCCTAGGCTATGGCAAATCCCAGAAGCTATGGCTATTACATTTTTTAGTACAGCAGCGATTTCAGTACCATAAATATCTTCAGAAACATTAGTTTTAATGTATCGGCAACTGATTTGCTCAGCAAACCATTCAGCTTTTCTAACATCTTCACAAGCAACCGTTAAGTATGAAAGTCGTTCTAAAGCGACTTCTTCAGCATGACACGGACCTGTTATAACACCTATATTTTCATAAGGGATATGATAGTTTTCGTGCAGATAATCACCAATTATAGTATTATTCTCAGGCACAATACCTTTTATGGCTGACACCACAAATTTATCTTTTATTGATACACTCAATGACTCTAGAGTTGTTGTCAAAAAAACCGAAGGTACGGCTAGGACGATACAATCAGCAGCCTCAACAATAGCATTAATATCAGAATCAATAGTTAGTTTATTAGGGAATAACTCGGCAGCACTAATGTAACTAGGGTTGTTGCCATAGCATTTGATGTGGGCAATATTATCCTCATTACGCATCCACCAACTCACAGATTTTTGATTTTCTGAGAGCATCTTAACGATAGCTGTTGCCCAACTACCGCCACCAATTACCGCTATATTTTTGATTAAAGACATTTATTCTTCGGTTTTGTTTTCAGGCTTCATCTGGGGGAAGAATAACACATCTTGAATAGAGTTGCTATTAGTCATTATCATAGATAGTCTATCAATACCAATTCCTAGTCCAGCTGTAGGTGGCATACCATATTCTATAGAACGTAAAAAATCTTCGTCTAAGACCATAGCTTCTGCATCACCCCTTTTTGCTAATTTTAGCTGGCTCTCAAAACGCTCTCTTTGGTCAATAGGGTCGTTCAATTCTGAAAAGGCATTACATATTTCCTTACCATTGCAAATGGCTTCAAATCGTTCTACCAAACCTTCTTTACTTCTATGTTTTTTGGCTAATGGCGACATCTCAACAGGGTAGTCTGTTATGAATGTAGGCTGTATCAATTGCCCTTCACATTTTTCCCCAAAAATCTCGTCAATTAATTTACCTCTAGCCATAGATGAGTCCACGCTAACTCCTAAATCTTTAGCTGTTTCTGCCATAGTTGCCTCATCCATTTCAGAAATATCAATACCTGTGAAGTGTTCAATAGCTTCATACATGTTGTATCGCTTCCAAGGTCTTTGGAAGTTGATGAGGTTTTCGCCAACTTGCACTTCAGTAGTGCCGTGTAGGTCTAAAGCAATTTTTTCTACCATTTCTTCCACTAAATCCATCATCCAGTTGTAGTCTTTATAAGCCACATACAGTTCAACTTGAGTAAACTCCGGATTATGAAATCGACTCATACCCTCATTTCTAAAGTCTTTAGAAAATTCATAAACACCATCAAAACCACCAACAATCAGTCTCTTGAGATATAGCTCGTTAGCAATACGCAAATAAAGAGGCATGTCTAATGTTTTATGATGTGTTTTGAAAGGGCGTGCTGCCGCCCCCCCATAAATAGGTTGTAAAATAGGCGTTTCTACTTCTAGATATCCTTTATTATTTAAATAAGAACGCATAGAGTTAGTAAGTTGTGTTCGCTTAACAAATGCTTCTTTGATATGCGGATTGACAACCAAATCTACATAACGCTGACGGTATCTTTTCTCTGGGTCGGTAAAGGCATCGTATATTTTACCATCAGTATCGGTTTTTGGTAACGGTAACGGTCTTAGTGTTTTGCTTAAAACAACGAAACTTTTTACATGTATAGAAATTTCACCAACCTTAGTAGTAAACACATAGCCTTTAACTCCTATAAAGTCTCCAATATCAAGGAGTTTTTTAAAGACGGTATTGTACATAGTTTTATCTTCATCAGGACAAATTTCATCTCGATTAAAATAGAGTTGTATTCTACCCGTACTATCCTGTAATTCAGCAAAAGAGGCTTTTCCCATTACTCTACGACTCATCAATCGACCAGCAATTTGGATATTCTTATAACCAAGTTTATCAGAATTGTAGTTTTTCTTTATTTCAGTAGCTGAAACATTAACATCAAATAACTCTGAAGGGTAAGGGTTTATACCTAATTCTAACAACTTTTGTAAGGACTCTCTCCTCACAATTTCTTGTTCTGACAACTCTCTGTGCATGTAATTAATTTTCGGCAAAGATATTAAATAATTAACGCTCTAATTTTGTAGTTTTACACCCATTAAAAATAACCTTACACAAATCACACCTTTATTATGAAAATGAACGATTACATCAGCGACTTTACTAAGCACCTAAAAGAAGCTTTAGAAATAGGTCAGACTACTTTACTTAGTGAACCTCACGCTGATATACATAACGTTCTTATTTGTGGTTTAGGGGGGTCAGGAATTGGAGGAACAATACTCAACGATATAGTATTTGAACATATCAATGTGCCAATATCAGCTACTAAAGACTACAGCATACCCAATTTTGTAGATGAAAATACACTAGTAATAGCTTCATCATACTCAGGAAATACAGAAGAAACTCTGTATGCTTTGGAAGCTTGTCAAAAGAGAAGAACACAGATAGCTTGTGTAACTTCTGGCGGGGCATTAGAGAAGTTAGCCAAAGAAAAAGGATTTAACTGCATAACAATACCAGATGGTCAGCCACCAAGAGCTATGTTTGGGTATTCTTTTACTCAGTTGTTCTTCTTGCTCAATCATTATGGTTTGATAGACAATTCTTTTATCTCTGAATTTGAAAAAGGGATTGCCCTATTAGATAGCCAAGAGGAGGCCATCAAATCAGAAGCCAAAGAATTGGCTACTAAATTATATGGAACAACACCAGTTATTTATACGGCTGCAGGTTTTGAAGGTGTCGGTGTGCGTTTCCGTCAGCAAATCAACGAAAACAGTAAAATGTTATGTTGGCACCACGTTATACCTGAAATGAATCACAACGAATTGTTAGGGTGGAGAATAAACACAGATAACTTAGGTGTGGTATACTTTAGAAACAAATGTGATTTCGATAGAAATCAGCTGAGAATAGACATCAATAAAGAAGTCATTTCTAAATTTACGGATAATATTTCTGAGGTTTGGAGTAAAGGTGATTCTCGCATCGAAAACAGTCTTTACCATATTCATTTAGGTGATTGGGTATCGTGGTACTTATCAGAAATGAATGAAGTAGACGCTATAGAAATAGATGTTATTAACTTCCTAAAGAGTTCTTTAGCCAAGCTGTAATGTATGCCTAAAGTTGTTTTTCAAGATTTAGGGCTCATAGATTATAAAGAAGCTTGGGACTATCAAGAAAAGCGATTTAATGAAATCCTTGATGTTAAGAAAAATAACAGAAAGGAAAATAGACAAGACCCCACCTTATCCTATCTCTTATTTTGTGAGCATCCTCACGTATATACTTTAGGTAAAAGTGGCGACGAAAATAATCTTTTAGTAAATGAAGATTACCTCAATTCTAGAGGGGCGACCTTTTATAAAATCAATAGAGGAGGGGACATCACCTACCACGGACCGGGACAGTTAGTTGGTTATCCCATTTTAGATTTAGATAATTTCTTTACAGATATCCATAAGTATCTACGCTACCTTGAAGAAGCTGTTATCTTAACTCTTGCTGACTACGGAATTGAGAGCACCCGTTCAGACGGAGAAACAGGCGTCTGGTTAGATGTAGGTAATGAAAATGCCCGAAAAATATGTGCCTTAGGAGTCCGCTCTAGCCGATGGGTAACAATGCATGGCTTTGCTTTTAACGTCAATTGTGATTTGTCCTATTTTGGTAATATAATTCCATGTGGCATAGCTGATAAATCGGTGACTTCTATGAAAAAGGAATTAGGTAGGGAAGTGGATATACAAGAAGTCCAGCAAAAGCTAAAAGGCCAACTCAAAAAGCTGTTTAACTTTCATTTTGTAAAAGAGTAACTTACGTTTGAATTTTAAAGCTATTTCTAATAAAACCACTTCTTATACTTTTGATCTCGCCTTCTGTATTTACCTTTTTAGGTATGGAGTTGAATTAGTACAACTTTATTATTTTACCGACTTTTTCTTTGAGTTTATGTCTTGCCATAGTCTAAAGAAATAGGCTAATGTCTAATCTTATTTCAGTTCACCAAATTTATATGTCTATTTTTGATTTCTATTTATGTTCTTCATTTATCGGCATATTTTTTGAATCTACCGTACCTCATACTTATTTTTGAAATCGGTATAGCTCTGTGGCTTTATTGATTTTAATTGTAATGATAGCTTTGAGAATTATCACAAAATATGAAGAAAAGAGCATCGAATTTAAATTATTATTGCAATACGCCTAACTTATCTTTTGTTTTCATATATTTTCTCTAATAGTTTCTTATTGAATTTTGCTTTATAATTATGATGGGATATTCTTATCTTTGAAGTTGTTATGCTCGAAAATATTTCCATTCATAAAATACTATTCCTTGATGTAGAAACAGTGCCTGTAGCTCCCACATTTTTTAAGCTTTCAGATGAGTTTCAATTATTGTGGGCAGAAAAAACACGTTGGCAGCGTTCAGAAGGCCAAACCCCAGACGAATTTTTTGGACTAAAAGCAGGTTTAATGGCAGAATTTGCTAAAGTAATTTGTGTTTCTGTAGGTTATATTTACAAGAAAAATAACACCTCTTTTTTTAGGATAAAGTCCTTTTATGGTGATGATGAGCAGTTATTATTAAATGAGTTTAAAACACTTTTAGACGATAAGTTTTCTTCTAAAAGTCATTATCTCTGCGCTCATAATGGCAAGGAATTCGATTATCCCTTTTTATGTAGGCGTATGATTGTTAATGGAGTAACCCTACCTAAGATACTAGAATTAGCGGGTAAAAAACCGTGGGAAGTTCGTCACCTAGACACTATGGAGCTATGGAAGTTTGGAGATTATAAACACTACACCTCTATCAAATTGTTGGCAGCATTATTTGACATACCAACACCTAAAGATGATATTGACGGCAGTCAAGTAGCTAAAGTCTATTGGCAAGAACATGATTTGGAACGTATTCGACTATATTGTCAGAAAGATACACTTACTGTAGCTCAAATTTTATTGAAATATATGGGTAAACCTATACTTAAAGAAGAACAAATAGAAGTTGCATAATTAGACGATAACCCCTAAATTGAAGCCATAAATATACTTATCATGAACAATACCTTATTAGAGTTTAAAAACCTTGTTACAGAGTTTCATACAGAAGGAAAAGTAGTGACTGCTGTAAATAATATAAGCTTTACACTCAATAAAGGTGAAACTATTGGTATTGTTGGTGAATCAGGCTCTGGAAAGTCGGTGACCTCATTGTCTGCTATGCGTTTAGTCCCCTCCCCCCCGGGTAAAATTGCTAGCGGCGAAATTCTATTTCATAAAAAAGACGGAGAAACGATTGATTTCTTGAAAATTTCCGAAAAAGAAATGCGTCAATTTAGAGGTAATGAAATAGCTATGATATTTCAAGAGCCCATGACATCCTTAAACCCTGTATTTACATGTGGCGATCAAGTAATGGAAGCTATTATGCTTCACCAATCCATCAGTAAGCTTGAGGCTAAAGATTTAACCATTAAATTATTTGAAGAAGTTCAATTGCCAGACCCTGAAAGAATATTCAACACTTACCCCCATCAAATATCTGGAGGACAAAAACAAAGAGTAATGATTGCGATGGCGATGTCTTGTCAACCCTCTGTATTAGTTGCTGATGAGCCGACAACAGCCTTAGATGTTACCGTTCAAAAAACCATTTTGGAGCTCATGCAAAAGCTACAAAAAGAACATGACATGGGTATTTTGTTCATTACTCACGATTTAGGTGTTATTGCTGAGTTAGCTGATAAAGTGGTGGTGATGTACAAAGGAAATATCGTAGAACAAGGTAGTGTGTGGGATATTTTTAATAATCCACAACACCCCTATACTAAAGGGCTATTAGCTTGTCGCCCTCCTCTAGACAAGCGGTATAAATTTTTACCGACTGTTAGCGACTTCATGCTAACTAACGAAAAAGGCGAGAGTGTAGCTAATGACATTTCTGTTGAGGAATTTACTAAAGACTTAGAGGTCTCAAAAGAAGAAAGAGATAAACAACAAAAAGCATTATTTGCTCAAGAGCCTTTACTGCAAATTAAAAACCTTAAAACCTATTTCCCAATAAGAAATGGCTTTTTTGGAGGAATCACTGATTATGTGAAAGCTGTAGATGATATTAGCTTTGATGTTTATCCCGGAGAAACCTTAGGTTTAGTAGGAGAGTCAGGCTGTGGTAAAACGACTACAGGAAGAACGATTTTAAGACTTAATGAGCCGACCTCGGGTCAAATGATTTACAAGGCTAAAGATATTGCGGCATTCAATGAACAAGAACTCAGAGAGTTTAGAAAGGAAGTTCAGATTATTTTTCAAGACCCCTATTCTTCATTAAACCCCCGTATGACAATAGGTAACGCTATAATGGAACCTATGGAAGTTCATGGAATTCTCTACAATTTTGAAGAACGTAAAAAGAGAGTTGAAGAGCTATTAGAAAAAGTAAGTTTGGGGGCAGAACATTTCAATCGTTATCCTCATGAATTTTCTGGCGGTCAACGTCAGCGTATTGGTATAGCAAGAGCATTGGCAGTTAACCCTAAATTCATCATTTGTGACGAGTCAGTATCAGCCTTAGATGTGTCTGTACAGGCTCAAGTATTAAATCTGTTAAATGATTTAAAGCAAGAATTTGGATTAACTTACATATTTATTTCTCACGACCTTTCTGTTGTAAAATATATGAGTGATAGAATGGTAGTTATGCAAAATGGTAAAATTGAGGAAATGGGTGATGCAGACCAAATTTACTTGCAAGCTAAAACACTTTATACACAGCGATTAATTTCTGCTATTCCTGAGGGAAGAAAAGAAAACATAAAGAAGACTAATAAGGCTTAAAACTTCTTGTATTCCGCTTGAATGTTTTTTTAAAAAATTTAAATCAATTATAGTTTTTTTATGATCAAAAACACCTTACTTAGAACACTTTTTGACTTACATTTATTGTAATCAAGTATTAAAGCTTACGTATCATAAAAAAACTTATAAATACTAATTATGGCACTAAGCAGAACTCAACTGCTTATTTTATTAGATTTTATACAACAGAATTAAGTTTATGACGTTATATATTATTAAGAAAGTTTATCAGCACATATTAAATTTTAAGAAGTTTAATGACTAGTTGAAAAAAACTTTTTAAATAAATGAGTAATCATTTTTTTCTTACACATGAAAAGCTTACGTTTCATAAATGAACTTGTTAAGGTTAAGCGGGATACCGAGGTTAACACCTCGGTATCTTTTTTATAGTATCATCTCAGGAATATCTCCTGTAATAATTAATTTTCCTTCAGTTGCATTTTGGATATCTTTTACTGTTACACCAGGAGCTCTTTCTATTAATTTAAATCCATTATCTGTCACTTCAATTACAGCTAAGTCTGTTACTATTTTTTTTACACACCCCACACCCGTTAAAGGAAGGCTACATTTTTTTAGAAGTTTGCTTTCATTTTTTTTATTTGTGTGCATCATAGCAACAATAATATTATCAGCGGAAGCAACTAGATCCATTGCTCCTCCCATGCCTTTTACCATTTTTCCTGGTATTTTCCAATTTGCAATATCACCCTTTTCAGACACTTCCATAGCTCCTAAAACAGTAAGTTGAACATGTTTACCTCTAATCATTGCAAAACTTGCAGCAGAATCGAAAAATACAGCACCATCTAATGTTGTAATAGTTTGCTTTCCAGCGTTTATAAGGTCAGCATCTTCTTCACCTTCAAAAGGGAAAGGGCCCATACCCAAGACACCGTTTTCAGATTGAAACTCTACGTTTATTTCTTCAGGGACATAATTTGCTACAAGTGTTGGAATGCCTATTCCTAAGTTTACATAATAACCATCTCTTAACTCTTGTGCAATGCGTTTAGCAATACCAATTTTGTCTAGCGCCATTATTCTTTGGTTCTTACAGTTCGTTGTTCAATTCTTTTCTCGTAATTTTCTCCTTGAAAGACACGTTGTATAAAAATTCCAGGAGTGTGAATACTAGCTGGGTCAAGCTCGCCCACTGGAACTAAATTTTCTACTTCTGCTATAGTTATTTTACCCGCCATAGCCATCATCGGATTAAAATTTCTAGCTGTACTTTTATAGATTAGATTGCCTGCTACATCTCCTTTCCAAGCCTTTACAAATGCAAAATCAGCCTTAAGTGCTGACTCTAAAATATGCGGCTGACCATTAAATATCCGAACTTCTTTGTCCTTAGCAACTTCCGTACCATATCCAGCTGGAGTGAAAAACGCAGGTATACCTGCCCCACCAGCTCTACAGCGTTCCGCTAGTGTTCCTTGAGGAATCAAATCCACTTCTAACTCTCCACTAAGCATCTGTCTTTCAAATTCAGCATTTTCACCCACATATGAAGAAACCATTTTTTTGATTTGTTTTTTTTGGAGAAGTAGTCCTAACCCAAAATCATCGACTCCAGCATTATTTGAAATACATGTTAAACCATCAATACCAGACTCTGATAATGCTTTAATTGTATTTTCTGGAATACCGCATAAGCCAAACCCTCCAAACATAAAGGTCATGTTGCTTTTTACTCCTTCAATTGCATCCTTAACACTTTTTACTTCTTTGTTAATCATACCTTTTTTAGTTAAAATTCTTCGTATTCTTCAATACTTTCATTCTTTGAACCACAATCCAATAGTACATCTGTAGATTGAGGAATTTCGAAAGACTCAGGATAAATGCCCAAGGTCAAACTGTCGGCATAAACTCTTTGCATAAATTCTGCCCAAACAGGTAAAGCCATATTAGCCCCTTGACCGTATAATGTACTTCTAAAACGTACACTTCTATCTTCATTACCAGACCAAACACCAGTTACTAAATTCGGTGTAATTCCCATAAACCAACCGTCAGAGTTATTTTGTGTTGTTCCTGTTTTGCCACCAATTTCATTCTTAAATTTATATGTATTCCTTAGCCTAATACCCGTACCTCTAGTTACATCAGCATGAGGGTTATAAACTCCATCAACCACGCCTTGCAACATTCTAACCATCAAATCGGCCGTTTTTTCACTCATAGCCTCGTTTGTTTTTGGATTAAAATCTTGAATTAAGATACCATTTTTGTCTTCAATTCGATCTACAATAAGTGGCTCTGTCCAGATGCCTTTATTTACAAAAGTAGAATATGCTCCTACCATTTCATACACTGACAGGTCAAATGTTCCCAAGCATATCGAAGGAACAGGTTCAAGCGTGTTTGTAATTCCCATTTTTTTAGCTAAATCTAAAACCGAATGAGGTCCAAACTGTTTCATGATGTATGCAGTAATAGTATTTATAGAGTTTGCAAGTCCAAAACGCAAATTTATTAACATACCTTCATAGTTGTCATCCGAGTTTCTAGGCACCCAATCTTTATCAGCCAATCCCCATTGATTTTTTTCAAAAACAATAGGTACATTTGGTGTTTCGAAGCAGGGTGAGTATCCTTCTTGTAATGCTAAAGCATATAAAAACGGTTTAAAAGTAGAGCCTACTTGTCTTTTCCCAACCTTAACATGATCATATTTAAAATATTTATAATTGATGCCCCCTACATAAGCCTTTACATGTCCAGTGTTGGGATCCATACTCATCATCCCGGAATGAATGAAATACTTATGGTATCGTACGGAGTCTAATGGAGTCATTATTGTATCTTTTTCACCCTTCCAAGTAAAAACACGCATAGGTTTTTTGGTTCTAAAAATTGAATTAATCTCTTTTTTTGAGATATTTTTTCTTTTTAATTTTTTATAACGATCTGACCGCCTCATACCTTGTTCTAGTATGGCATAAATTTGATTTTTATCAAATTCTTTGGGAAACGGTGCGTTTGTGTATCCTTTCCAATGGTTGAAAAAATCATCTTGAAGTGACGATATGTGAGAATAAACAGCATCTTCAGCATATTGCTGCATTTTTGAGTTTATTGTGGTATATATCTTTAAGCCATCCGTATATAAATTATAGTTTGAACCATCCGCTTTTTTATTGTTTTTACACCAATCTTTTAGCTCTACTCTTAAGTACTCCCTAAGATAAGGCGCCAAACCTTCGTTGTGACTAGCTTTTTTGAAGTCTAAAACAATTGGATTTGCCGAAATAGAGTCGTATTCAGAAGTACTAATAAAACCATACTTCTTCATTTGTGACAACACAACATCCCTTCTTTTTTGAGTAAGTTCAAGTCTTCTATTTGGATTGTATAAAGAAGGATTTTTTAACATACCTACAAGCATAGCAGACTCCTCAATTGTCAGTGCATTAGGCGTTGTGTTGAAATAAATTTGTGAAGCTGATTTTATTCCCACAGCATTATTTATGAAATCAAATTTATTGAAGTACATGGTTAGAATTTCTTCTTTAGTGTACTGCCTTTCCAACCTTACAGCTATTATCCACTCCTTAAATTTTTGCATTACTCTTTCTAATCCAGATGCTGGTTTTTCAGTAAAGAGCATTTTTGCTAGTTGTTGTGTTATAGTACTAGCTCCACCAGATTTAGAGCCTGTTACAACACCTTTTACCGCTCTTAACAAAGCTCTGATATCAATGCCGGAGTGGGATCTAAACCGGATGTCTTCAGCAGATAATAAAGCGTTCACCAACATTGGGGATAACTCATGATATTTTACGCTACTCCTATTTTCAAAAAAGTATTTTCCTAAAACTACTCCGTCAGAAGAAATAATTTCTGTAGCTAAATTACTTTTAGGGTTTTCCAGCTGTTTAAAGCTTGGCAAATCACCAAATAAGCCAACAGAAGTTAGATATAAGATTACTAATAGAATTGTAACAGGACTTAGTACAAATAGCCAAACTGAAAAAACTTTTAGCCTGTATGATGATTTTTTTGTCATTTTTCTTCTTGTTTTTCTATTCTAAAACCGATTTCCATAATTCCAGGCAATTGCTCAATTTTAGCTAAATCACCATGCCTCATAGCTTGTTCAATTTCAAAAGTATACATGCCTTGTTTAAGGAAACGATAGCTTTTGAATTGGCATTGAATATCCCAAATATCACCTAATCCACTACCAAGCCATTTACCATCTTTTTGAGCTAGAATACACTCTAAAGTATCTGTTTTTAATCCCCCTAAAGGGTCAATTGTATTAATAAATAACCATAGATTAGAAAAAGGGTAAGAACTAGAGTGTCTGATGTTCGCTTTTAAATTCACCTTAGAAATGGTATCGGTGTTGTTATATTCAAAAGTAGGTTTTTGTGATAAATCCCAAACAGCATTTTTGATAGAAATATTTTTTTCATACAACCTATTTGAATCGCATGACAACAACGAAAACAGTATAAGTGATATTAAGCAATATTTCATCATATTTTTTTCTTTTTTCTTTTGTAGAAGCGTCTTTTATTATTTGTCTTCTTATTTCTATTGTCAAAGCGGCTAATGCTATCTTGTCCCACTATATTTTTATAATCATTTTTAGGCTCGTCAATTTCATTAAAAAACTGTTCTAGTTTTTCAGGAAAAACACCTTTGGTATTTTGTTCAATAACCTCGTTAACATAGTCTAAGGGTAATTCTACTATGGATTCATTAGCTGAGCTAGGGTAGGAATACCACATTTTTCGTTGAAAAATATCCATTTTAACAAACGAACAATCGCCCAATTTAGTTTTTAGCTTAACATTACCAGAAGGAAACTCTTTAATTCCCTCCATATAGCCATCTAATTCGTAATTCAAACAGCACTTTAGTTTACCGCACTGACCAGCTAATTTTTGAGGGTTAATAGATAATTGTTGGTATCGTGCCGCTGAGGTACTTACGCTTCTAAAATCTGTTAACCAAGAAGAACAACACAGCTCTCTCCCACAAGCTCCAATACCGCCCAGTCTAGCGGCTTCTTGTCTCGCACCAATCTGCCTCATTTCTATTCTAATCTTAAATTGAGACGATAGCGATTTAATGAGCTGCCTAAAATCGACCCTTCCGTTAGCTGTGTAATAAAAGGTTGCCTTACTCTTATCCCCTTGGTATTCTACATCACTGATTTTCATTTTGAGACCTAACGATTCGGCCGACTTTCTAGCGCCGTACATTGTTTCGTTTTCTAAGGCGACCGCTTCTTTCCACTTTTTTATATCTATGTCTTTGGCTTTTCTGTAAATGATATTCAAGTCATCAAGATTTGATATTTTAACCTTTTTCTTCATCTGCAGTTTAGCTAAGGGGCCTACAATTGATACTACTCCAATATCATGTCCAGAATTGGATTGTACGGCTACTATATCACCAACTTGCAAAGGAATTGCTTTTGAGTTATTATAAAAATCTTTGCGACTTCCTTTAAAGCGAACTTCAACACCATAAAAAATCTTTTCATTAGTTGGTTCTTGGATGTTAGATAACCAATCGAATACTGATAATTTATTACAGCCACTATTACTACAGCTCCCATTATTTTTACAGCCTCTTGGTAATTCACCACCACAGCCTCCCGAAGAACATCCTGAGCAACTCATTGTTTAGTTTGTAGTTGTTTGCAAATTTATACTTTTAACGCGAAGAAGTACAATCATCTTTAGCGTTAAATCCATAAAAATGATTTTTGCACTTCCGTTTCTAGCAATGTGTTGATATGCACGCTCTAATTCCTCAATAATTTCTATAGCATTATTTTGATGGATAAAAGGAGCAAACTTTTCGCTAAAACCGGCCTCTTCTTGTCTTACTTTTTTGATGTTATGGTGTCCAAAATTTTGAATTAAACTTTCTCTAACCATATGTAGTGCATACTGTAAAAACCCCTTTTGTTGTTCTCTGCCCCAAGAACTAGCAACATCTACCCAGCTAGCTAAATTAACGACCTTAGCTATATAGCACATTCTCATCCAATTTTGAAATTCTTGTGTGTTTTGTTTTAATAAATCATTGCCAACTAAAAAATGAATAGACTTACCGATGTTTCCTTCGGACTGTTTTGCTGTTTCATCTGCTCTTTTTTTTTCAATATTATATTTATCTTGAAGAAAGGTCGAAAGAGTAAGCTCATCTACCGGCTTTATATTTACGCGTTGTAATCTAGAAACTATCGTAGCAAGTAAGTTTTCAGATTGACTTGTTAGCAGTATGAAGATAGTATTTTGTGGTGGTTCTTCGAGTAACTTTAAAAGTTTATTTGCTGTTGCTTCGTGCATTTTTTCACTATGCCAAATAATGACTACTCTATACGAACCTTCATATGGTTTAAGAATTGTTTTTTTACTTAATTCATTGGCTTCATTTACACTTATAAAGCCTTGTTTATTAGTTGTACCTAGCCGTGAATACCAATCTTCTTCTGTAGGGAATGAATTTTTCTCAAGAAACTCTCTCCACTCGGACATAAACATATCGCTGATTGGATGAGTCCCACGGCCTGTAACAACTGGAAATACCCAATGCAAGTCTGGGTGGCTTAGTTTAGCACTTTTAAGACAGGAAGAACATTGACCACAAGAATCTTCATCTGTTGGCTGAGCGCACATCAAATATTGAGCAAAAGCCCACGCCATTGCAAGGCTCGAAGAACCATCATTTCCTAAGAACAAATGGGCATGACTTAATCTATCGTTGTGAATAGTTTTAAGTAACTGCTGTTTTGCTTTAGTGTTGGAAGGGATATCTCTAAAAAGCATAGCTGTGTCATTCTAACTCCTCAAAGGTAATGAATAAATCTTTTTTGGATTACTAATATAAAATATACATTTGCCTAAATATTCAGCTATGAAACTCTTAGATTCTTTTTCTTTTCAAAACCAACGATTTCTTATTAGGGTAGACTACAATGTGCCAATGGATTCAGATTTAAACATCACTGATGACACTAGAATGAGAGCAACTTTACCCACTATAAATAAAATTATTTCATCGGGAGGTTCTGTTGTCTTAATGTCTCACAGGGGCAGACCAAAAGGTCTAGACGATAGTTTGTCGATGCGTCATTTAGTTTCACGCTTAAGTGACTTATTGTCACAAGAGGTTAAATTCATTGACCATTGTATTGGTGATAAGGTAACTAAAACCAGTAAATCTTTAAAAAGTGGAGAGGTTTTATTAGTTGAAAATTTACGCTTTCATGATGAAGAAACAGCTGGAGATATTGACTTCGCCAAACAACTATCAGAGTTGGGTGATGTTTATGTAAATGATGCTTTCGGCACTGCTCATAGAGCCCATGCATCAACAGCAATTATTGCTCAATTTTTTAAGAAAAACAAATGTTTTGGCTATGTCATGGCCAATGAAATAGAAAATATTGATAAGGTCGTTGGTGGAGCAAAAAAACCCTTTACAGCCATAATGGGTGGAGCAAAAGTTTCATCTAAAATTACTATAATATTAAGAATGCTTGAAGAAGTTGATAATTTAATTATTGGAGGAGGAATGACCTATACTTTTGTCAAGGCTATGGGAGGAGAAGTAGGCAATTCATTGGTTGAAGAAGATAAATTAGATTTAGCACTTGAAATTATTGAGAACGCTAAATCAAAAGGCGTTAGACTTTGCATTCCTACGGATTCTATGAATGCGGATAAATTTGATAATGATGCTAATAAAGAATATTCTTTAATTGGTAATGTTCCAGAGGGTTTTATGGGCTTAGATATAGGTCATCAGACAGTTCAACAATTTACTAATGTAATAGAGCAATCTGCCACAGTACTATGGAATGGCCCAATGGGTGTTTTTGAGATGGAAAACTTTTCTCAAGGGACAAAAGCTATTGCCGATGCATTAGTTAGTGCAACACAAAAAGGAGCCTTTACATTAGTAGGAGGAGGAGATTCTGTTGCAGCTATTAACAAATATAATTTGTCTGACAAGGTGAGTTATGTTTCTACTGGTGGAGGAGCTATGCTTGAATATTTAGAGGGTAAAGCATTACCGGGAATTGCAGCTATAACTCAAGATTAATTTTTTCTTCCGCATCTTTCCATATCTTATCCGCTTCTTTAATCAAGGAGTCGCCGTCTTTCACATTAGGCATAATAGAGGGAATCATATTGGAAATAGGCTTATATAATACAGATTGTTTCTTTTGCTCTACAGGAATCAGCTTTATGTAGTAGTCAAAGGTATTGATAATAAGCAGTAAGGCACTAAGTATAAATGCGGTTTTTAATACGCCGAAGACACCCCCTAATAAGCGACTAATTATTCCTAAAGCAACTGCTTTAAGAATTTTATCAATAATAAAGCCTATAAGTTTTACAGCTAGAACAATAACAATAAAAGTGACAGCAAAAGAGATTATTGGCAGAAAAGAAGATTCTATAGCAAACTGTTCTTTTAAATATGGGTGAATATTGTCTGCAAAATAAACAGCACCATAAATACCAGCAATTAAAGCTATTAAAGTAGCTAATTCTTTTACAATGCCCCTACTTATCCCTTTGTACAAACCCCATAACAAGGGGATAACTAAAATGATATCTAAATAATTCATAAGACTTCAAAAGTAGTATTTTTGTGCGATGGAAAATAGCTTAGATAAAAATTGGAGAGATTTAGTAGTAAAATTAAGTCATCGATTTGGCGAGGGCTTAGATTTACAAGCCATATTATTTCTCATTGGCTTACAAGAATTGGGTCAAGGCTATCAAAAACTAACTAAAAATCAAAAGTTAGATGTTATACACGTCGCAGTATGCGCTTTACTAAGTCAGTGGGGTATTTATGAATTCGCAGGACACGATAAAGAAGGCTGGCCACATTGGAAAGTTACAGATAAGCTACCAAGCATGAATGCTAAACAGCAAGATGAAATGATAAAAGAGGCTATTATAGAATACTTTAACTAGTTCAGGGGAGTATTTCTATGTTTTTATAAATTGTTTTTCCTCGCATTAAACGTATAACAGTAGTACCATACAGAAGGGTATCAGATGAAGCAGACTCAGATAATGTGTAGGCTTCAACATTCATTAAGGCTTCAAGTTCAAGAATATGCTCTGTTTGTCCATTGAAGTCAGATACTAAAGTACTAACAACGTTCGTTTGAGTTACACCAACTATGTCTTCTTGATATAGTTTTACGATTGCACCACTTACGGTATTTCCTTCCGAATCATGAACCGTAATAATACCCTTAGTCAGGGGTTCTTCGTAGCACGATGACATAGAAAATATGGTAATAATAACAATCAGCAGTCTACTTATCTTCATTTTGTAAATGATTATTTGTTAATTTGCTTATCTAAACAAAGATAGTAATAATATGAAACCAATTTTAATAGCTGCATTTGCTCTAACATTTAGTCTTTTAGCGTATTCACAAGATCGAGTAAAAGTAAAAATATCAACAAAATATGGCGATATGGTGGCAGAGCTATACGATGAGACACCAATTCACAGGGATAATTTTATAAAGTTGGTCAAAGAGGGTTTTTATGATGGTACACTTTTCCATAGGGTTATACCAGGATTTATGATCCAAGGTGGCGACCCCTTTTCTAAAGACGATACACCAAATACAAGAATAGGAAATGGTGGACCAGGATACACTTTGCCAGCAGAGTTTAAGTCTCAATTTTTTCATAAAAAAGGAGCACTTGCAGCGGCACGAATGAGCGACGCAGTAAATCCAAAAAAGGAGTCTTCGGGGTCACAGTTCTACATCGTTGAAGGTGAAGTATATGATAATGCTAGCATTAATCTCATGGCCCAAAGGATGGGAGCAGAATTTAGTTCTGCTCAGAAAATAGCATATACGACTATTGGAGGCACTCCACAATTAGACGCTAATTATACTGTTTTTGGAGAGTTAGTGGAGGGTTTAGACGTTATCTCAAAAATATCTAATGTTAGTAGAGATAAAAACAACTTGCCCAAGGAAAAAGTAATTATGAACATAAGCTTTGTCAAATAGATGATAGATGAAGTAAAGAATTTACTAAACGAGGTGTTACTTTATTCACCCAAGAATATAGAAGAATTAGAACAGTTTCGAATAGAATATCTTGGCAAAAAAGGTAAAATGAATGATTTGTTTGCGGCATTTAAAGAAGTTCCAAAAGAACAAAAAAAGGCTTTTGGCCAAGCTCTAAATCAACTTAAACAAGCCATTAAGGACAAACTAGATGAAGGAAAGAATCTTTTTTCTGAAAATATCCAACAATCTTCAGGATTAGATTTGTCTAGACCTGTGGCCGCAAACCAACTGGGAAGCAGACACCCTTTATCATTGGTTAGAAATCAGATTATTGAGATTTTTAAGCGTATTGGCTTTACCCTCTCTGAAGGGCCTGAAATCGAAGACGATTGGCATAATTTCACTGCGTTAAACTTGCTCGAAGAACACCCTGCTAGAGACATGCAGGACACTTTTTTTATTCAGCGTAATCCAGATGTTTTGTTGAGAACTCATACTTCATCTGTTCAAGTTAGGTTTATGCAAAATAACAAACCTCCAATTCGTATCTTATCACCCGGTAGAG
>CAXFOQ010000016.1:0-23277 GCA_964004705.1 uncultured Flavobacteriales bacterium
AACTTCACCTGCGTTCCATTATTCACGAATTGTTATGGTTCTTGAAAGGCGATACCAACATCAAATACCTCAAAGAAAATGGGGTTAGGATTTGGGACGAATGGGCAGACAAAAATGGTGACTTAGGTCATGTATATGGGTATCAATGGAGAAGTTGGCCAACACCAGATGGCAGGCACATTGACCAAATCACACAAGTCATCAACCAAATCAAAAACACGCCGGACAGTAGAAGAATGATTGTTAGCGCTTGGAATGTGGGTGAAATAGAAGAAATGGCTTTACCACCTTGTCACGCCTTTTTTCAATTTTATGTAGCTGACGGTAAATTGTCTTGCCAACTTTACCAAAGAAGTGCAGATATATTTTTAGGTGTTCCTTTTAACATCGCCTCTTATGCCCTACTAACAATGATGATAGCCCAAGTCTGTAATTTAAAGCTTGGAGAATTTGTTCATACCTTAGGTGACGCTCACATTTACAGCAATCACTTTGAACAAACTGAATTACAATTGTCCAGAGGACCTAGACCACTACCTCAAATGACGATTAATCCACAGGTAAAGTCAATTTTTGATTTCAAATACGAAGACTTTAAGTTGGAGGATTATGATCCGCATCCGCATATTAAAGGAAAAGTAGCAGTATAATGGCAAAAATCATTGTTTTAGGTGCTGGATTAGTAGGCGGTGTAATGGCTAAAGATTTAGCTAAAAACCATCAAGTAGCGTCAGTAGACTTTAAGGAAGATGCTTTACTTCCTTTATCAAAATTAGGTATACATACTATACACGCCGACTTATCTAACAGCTCAACCATTGAACGTCTAATTAAAGATTACGATTTAGTAGTAGGTGCTGTACCAGGATTTATGGGTTATCAAACTTTAGAAGCCATTATTAAAGCAGGAAAAAACTGTGTGGATATTTCATTTTTCCCTGAAGATCCTTTCGACCTTGACGAACTGGCTAAAGAAATAGGCGTTGTGGCTGTTATGGATTGTGGCGTAGCACCAGGTATGGGCAATATTATTTTGGGACACCACAATAATCAAATGGAAATTTCTGACTACGAATGTCTAGTAGGAGGATTACCAGAAATTAGAGAGTGGCCATATGAGTATAAAGCTGTTTTTTCACCAATAGATGTCATAGAAGAATACATACGACCTGCACGATACGTTCAAAGTGGACAAGTTGTTACTAAAGAAGCATTGTCTGACACCGAACTCATAGAATTTGAAGGTGTCGGCACCTTGGAGAGCTGGAATTCTGATGGCTTAAGGTCGCTGATAGACACTATGCCACATATTCCTAATATGATAGAAAAAACATTACGTTACCCCGGCTGTGTAGAGTACCTCAAGGTACTTAGAACAAGTGGTTTTTTCTCTAAAAGTGAAATTGAGGTCAATGGTCAAATGATACGTCCGATTGATTTAACATCAAAACTATTATTCCCAAAATGGCAATTGAAAGAAGGTGAAAAAGACTTTACCGTAATGCGTATTCATATTAAGGGTAAAGAAAATAGTAAAGAAGTCAAATACAAATATTACCTTCTAGATAGATATCAAGACAATACCATTTCTATGGCACGAACAACAGGTTTCACCTGTACAGCAGTCGCTAATTTAGTCATTGATGGTCAATATAATAAATTTGGAATTTCTCCTCCTGAATACTTAGGGGAACATTTTGAATTTATAAAATCTTACCTGGAAGATAGAGGTGTAATTTATAATGTAACAACAAGCTAATGGTAGTATCATTAATAGTAGCCGTTTCAGAAAATAAAGTCATAGGAAAAGACAATGATTTAGTATGGCACTTGCCTACTGATATGAAGTTCTTTAAGGACACTACCAAAGGGCATTTTGTAATAATGGGTAGAAGGAATTACGAATCCATACCACATAAATACCGTCCATTACCAAACCGAACAAATGTTATTGTAACAAGACAAGATAACTATGTAGCTGAAGGTTGTTTGGTAGTCAAATCAGTTGAGGAAGCTGTAAAACTTGCTCAAAAAGCTGGTGACAAAGAACCTTTTGTAATTGGAGGGGGTCAGATTTACAAACATACCATAGACAATAATCTTATAGATAGAGTATATCTAACAAGAGTACATACTGAAATTGATGGCGATACCTACTTTGAGAATTTAGATGACAATTGGAAACTGGTAAATGCAGATTTTCACCCTTCAGATGAAAAACATCCATTTGCTTTTACTTTTCAAACTTTTGAACGCTTATCTTAGGCTACTTTTAGCTTTTGAAGTGTAGAATTTTCTATTTTATTTTGGGCATATTCTAGAGTTAGCTTGAACTCTTTATTTTCTGGATTTGAAGGACCATCAAACATTACATCTATCATTATTGTTTCGCATATAGAACGAAGTCCACGTGCGCCTAATTTAAAATCAATAGCTTTTTCTACAATGTAGTCAAGTACCTCATCATCAATATTTAAAGTAATGCCATCCATTTCAAATAACTTCTCGTATTGCTTAGTTAAAGAGTTTTTAGGTTCAGTAAGGATTTGACGCAAGGCCTCTTTATCAAGAGGTTTAAGGTTTGTCAAAACTGGCAAACGTCCTATTAATTCAGGAATTAATCCAAAACCCTTTAGATCTTGTGGACTGATATATTGTAACAAATTATCCTTATTTACGTTCTCTTTTCTTTTGGAACTGTAACCTATAGCCTGTGTACTCAACCTCTTGCCTATTACTCTATCAATTCCATCGAAGGCACCACCACATACGAACAAGATATTTTTAGTATCAATTGAAACCATTTTTTGCTCTGGATGTTTTCTACCACCTTGAGGTGGAACTTGTACGACAGCACCTTCCAATAATTTCAGCATAGCTTGTTGAACACCTTCTCCAGAAACATCTCTTGTTATTGAAGGATTATCACTTTTACGAGCTATCTTATCTACTTCATCTATAAATACAATACCTCTCTGTGCGGCTTTTACATCATAATCGGCTGCTTGTAATAATCTAGAAAGTATAGCTTCTACATCTTCACCAACATATCCAGCTTCAGTAAGTACTGTAGCATCAGCAATACAAAAAGGTACATTCAAAACTTTGGCTATTGTTCGTGCCAAAAGAGTTTTACCAGTTCCTGTTTGCCCAACCATTATAATGTTAGATTTTTCAATCTCAATTTCTTCCTGATCATGTGGAGCGGTCTGAACAAGTCTTTTGTAATGGTTGTAAACTGCTACTGATAGTATTTTTTTGGCATTATCTTGACCGATAACGTATTGGTCTAAGTGTAACTTAATATCTTTAGGTTTAAGTAAATTCATCTGATCAGCAAGAATTTGCTGGTCTTTACCTTCTTTTTCAGAATGAACAATACCTACAGCTTGTTCTATACAACTGTCACATATGTGCGAATTGATGCCCGCTATTAAGACGTTGGTGTCTTGCTTGTCTCTACCACAAAATGAGCAATTGATATTTTTTTCTTCAGACATAGGTACAAAAATAACGAAAAACCACATACTTTTAAGTAAGTGGTTTTTGAAAAGTTTAAACTAAATGTTTAGTTTTTATTTACTAGTACTTCATCAATCATACCATAAGCCTTAGCTTCTTCAGCAGTCATCCAATAATCTCTATCACTATCATTCCACACCTCATCAAAAGATTTACCGGTATGACTAGCTATAATTTCATAAAGTTCGTTTTTCAACTTCTGTATTTCTCTTGCCGTAATTTCTATATCTGAAGCTTGACCACTAGCACCACCTAAAGGTTGGTGAATCATTACTCGTGAATGTTTTAAGGCTGTTCTTTTACCTGTTGCTCCAGCACATAACAATACTGCTCCCATGGATGCCGCCATACCCGTACAGATAGTAGCTACATCAGGGTTAATGTATTGCATAGTATCATAAATACCCAATCCAGCATAAACGCCACCACCTGGAGAATTCAAATAAATCTGTATGCCTCTTTCTGAATCCACAGATTCTAGAAATAATAATTGGGCTTGTATTATATTAGCCACATAATCATTAATAGGTACACCCAAAAAGATAATTCTGTCCATCATCAATCGAGAGAATACATCCATGGATGCAACGTTCATAGAACGTTCTTCAATGATGGTTGGTGAAATGTAGTTAGCATAAGCTGATTGAAATTTGTCTAAAGTAGTACTACTGATACCACGATCTTTAGTGGCAAACTTTCTAAACTCTTTTGATGGATCAAACATATATTTTATAGATTTTATTTTTCAGTTGCTAATTTAACAAATTCATCGTAAGTCACCTCTTTATGTTTAAGAGTAAACTTTTCTTTGTATAATGCCATTGTTTTTAAATCGTATAACTGGTTGTAAATTTTCTTACGTTCTTCTTCGTTACCCATCACTTTGACAGCTATTTCTTCTAGCTTTTTGTCCTCAGGTGCTGGTTGACCGTATTGTGTAAAGTTAGAAACTATTAGTTCTTTAGCGTGTGCTAAAACATCTTCATTTTTCACTTCTAAATTATGCTCCTTGATAATTTTATTCTCAATCAATTGCCATTTCAGACTCTTAGAGTATTGTTCGTACTCGGCTTCTACCTGTTCTGCAGATAAACCTTGTTCGTTAGTTGTCACTAGCCATTTCTTCAAAAAAGTATCCGGCAAACTCATTTTAGTTTTTTTGATAAGATGTAAAATAATATCATTTTTTAATTTGTTATCACTTTCGCTTGAGAAGGATTTTTCTATTTCTTCTTTTATTTTGGCTTTAAATTCTTTTTCGCTTTTTACAGTGTCTTTGCCAAAAGTCTTATCAAATAGCTCTTGATTCAATTCAGCCGGTTCCATTCGGCTAATTTTGCTCACTTTAAAATTGAAATCTGCGTCAAGATTCTCTACTTCTTCTTTCTTAATATTTAGCATATGGTGTACATCATTAGAAAATCCATTATTAATACGAACTTTAACTTGATCACCTACTACTAATTCAACCAGAGCTTTTTGAGCTTTTTTATCTTGAATAATATCCAACGCTACAGAAGCAGTATGATTAATACCTCCTTCTAGTACGCTTCCATTAGCATCTAATTGAGTAAACTCACCCATAATTAAATCTGTTTTTTCAGACTTGGCTGGCTGGGTCATTTTTCCATAACGCTTGGCCATGTCATTTACGTAATGATCTACCATTTTTTTGTCAGCTACAATTTTTAAAAAGTCAAACTTGCCTTTTTTGTCTAGAGCAACCTTGAATTCAGGAGCTAAACCCATTTCGTATTCGAAGCTAAAGTCTTTGGCATTGTCCCAATCTATCTCTGAAGTTAATGGTAAAGGATTTCCTAAGACTTCAACTTTATTTTCGGTAATATGCTTGTAGATAGCTTCTTGAAGTAATTTATTAACTTCATCTACTAATACGGATTTACCAATCATTTTTTTAACCTGTCCCATTGGGACTTTACCCTTACGAAAACCAGGTATACTAGCTGTCTTTCTGTAATTTACAATTACCTCATTTACTTTAGCTTCATAATCTTTTAATGAAACTTCGACTTTAAGTCTAGCATTCAAATCGTCTATGCTCTCTTGCGTAATATTCATATTTGCTCTATTTTTAGAAAGTCTGCAAAACTAGTCATTTTCTGTACAATAGCATACAACTGTTTCAATCAATTAAATACGCTCAGCAATAAACTCAATATGCATAAAGTAATCGTTACGTATTACATACGAAGTTCATTTGCAAAAACTATACAAGAAGTTAATAGATTTCAATCTGTCTATTCGCTAGTGCATTTAGCGTTTAATTAAAAAAACCAAGACTAGTAAAAAAAGCTTAGTTCATACTAGCCAATTCTGTTTTGATAAATTCGGCCAACTCTTTGACGTATTCTTGTGAGAAATTAAACTCTATACCTGCTGTTTGGTAAAGCTCTCCAATGGATTTAGTGTAGCCTAATTTTAGAGCTGCATCGTAATTATCTAAGGCTGTGCTACCTAGCTGTTTGTAACTTCTCCACATAGCGATTGCACCCAATTGTGCCATACCATATTCTATATAATAAAAAGGTACTTCGTATAAATGCAATTGTCGTTGCCATATGTTCTGATGAGCTTTTTCATGACCGTCCCAATTGACTAATGAACTACTTAATTCAGACATAATGTTTTCCCATTCGGTACGTCTTTCATCTGCTGTATGCGGAGTAGTATAAATCCATTGTTGGAATCTGTCAATAGCTGCAATCCAAGGCAAACCTCCCAAGACTTTTTGCATTTGTTCTTTCTTTGCCCTGTTAAGTTCTTCTTGGTTGTCGTAAAACTCATCCCATGTATCCATAGATATTAGCTCCATAGACATAGAGGCTAGTTCAGCCACTTCTGAAGGAACGCTTTTGAAGTCAGCTAAGGGTAAATCTCTACTTAAAAAAGAATGAATAGCGTGTCCACCTTCGTGTACCATGGTCACCAAATCTCTTTGCGAACCCACTGCATTCATATAAATGAAAGGAACACCTATTTCGTATAAAGGATAATTAAATCCTCCCGGTGCTTTTCCTTCTTTTGATTCCAAATCCAAATGCTTCATAGCCTTCATAGTACTTAAACACTCGCCATAATATGGACGTAAACGCTCAAAACAACGGATTGATTTATTGATTAAATCTTCACCACCTTCAAAAGGTTTTAGAGGAGCTTTGCCGCTTGCATCAACTGAGGTATCCCAAGGCTTATAATTTTCTAATCCCATCTTGTTCATTCGGATTTTGTCAAAGCCTTCAATAATGGGTACTATTTCTTTAGCTATGGAATCGTGAAAAGCATAACAATCTGCTGGAGTATAATCAAAACGACCCATAGCTGCAAATTTGTAATCTCTATAATTTTTAAAACCTGCATTTTTAGCAATCTGCTGACGTAATGCTATCAATTCATCAAATAATTGATCAAGAGCATCAACATCTTGCAATCGTCTATCATTAATAGTATTAAACACTTCTTCACGTTTTTCTCTATTCGTATCCTTCAAAAACTGAGCTGCTTTTTGCATAGTCATTTTTTGACCGTCTATTTCAACAGTCATCTTAGCTGCAATAGCACCATACTCTTGTTGCTTAGTTTCCATTTCAACCATCAAAGGAATATTCTCTTCTCTATATATTTCGATAGCTTTTTGCAAACCCCTAAGGTATATGCGGTATTTTTCATTATCTAATTCTTTCAAAAATGGACTGCTATTGAGTTTTACATTTAACTTATGGGAAAAAGGGGCTACTTTTGGAGATATCTCTTGAATCCAAAAAGCAAAATCTTTAGCTAATTTTTGGTCTAAGGTATCAATGTTCATCTTGATGTATCTCCAAGCCTGTTCTTCCTCCAAAACAGATTCTAACTCACTCCTATTTAACATCCATTGCTTCAAGTCATTTACAGAGTTAATATCTCTTTCTAGTAAGGATTTAAAATAAACTTCAATTTTTTCCCAACTGTCAACCATTAAATTTTCATCAATAAATTGTCTTTTTGGACGAGTAGGTATTTTTGCAGTATTACTTTCCATAATGATTTTATTTATCTTCTTTGACTTCTTTTTTAGTTACTTCTATCAATCCTTGTTCTTGCAAGATATTGTACCATCTTGCTAATTTTTTAATATCAGAATGGTAAACTTGATCTTCATCAAACTCAGGCAAAACAGCTCTCATCCAACTAAACATTTCATCTTTTGGTGAATTGTGATTTATACAAGCTCCACCGTTCTCTATAACTGCAATAGCATCAAAAATTTCACTTAAGGGCACTGTATCAGAATAGGTATATATACCAATATCTTCTAAAGCACTAACTTGATGAGATGCGTAAAGTGGCATTCTCTTTTTATCAATTAATGACTCCACAACAATGGTGTTTTTGGCTTGACTTATCATCTTGAAAAGACCTGGTTTTCCAGCAATGGATAAAATTCCTTCTAAGTTCATAATGTAAAAATTAGGCTAGCAAAGCTACACTTTTCACATTAGGGTTGCAATAATTAAAATCTAATTTTGGTATTCTGGAATTTCCTTTAAGAAATCAAAAGATGCTTTATCATAATTCATTTTACAGCAATAGTGATCTAAGCCATTAGAAACCATCAAATAGGATACTTTTAAATCAAAATTATAACGTGCTATTTGCTCAAAAACCTTTTGGCTAATCTTTACACTTGGGGCTTTACATTCTACCATAACTGTAGGTTTGCCTGACGTATCAAAACAAACTATATCGGCACGTTTTTTCATACCGTTATACACCAATGCATGCTCAATAGACATCAAGGAAACGGGATATTTCTTACAAGCATTTAAGTAATGCACCAAATTTTGCCTTACCCATTCCTCGGGTGTCAGTTTGATGTATTTTTTTCTAACTTCATCAAAAATATATTCGGAACCTTCAATCCGTTTAAGTTTGAAGTCGTATTTTGGCAGGTTTAAATTAACTAGCATAGTAATAGCACAAAGAAATGAATTTTGAAGCAATCCTTTCGGACTTAAAAGCAAAAAAATATCAACCCGTGTATTTTCTAATGGGTGAAGAAAGCTATTATATAGATTACATCAGTGATTACATCAGTAACGAAGTACTTAACGACACAGAAAAAGAATTTAATCAAACGGTATTGTATGCTAAAGATATTGATGTTCAAACTGTAATTTCTACTGCCAAACAATTTCCGTTTATGGGTGAACGTATGGTAGTTATTGTCAAAGAGGCTCAGCAACTCAAAAAAATAGAACAGCTAGAGAACTACCTCAACAACCCTCAAGAATCAACAATTCTTGTTTTTTGTTACAAATACAAATCTTTAGATAAGCGCAAAAGTATCTACAAAACCTTATCCAAAAAAGCAGTCCTTTTTGAAAGTAAGAAGCTATACGACAATCAAGTTCCAGCGTGGATAGCAAATTACCTCTCATCAAAGCAATACAAGATTGGGCACAAGGCTTCTCACCTAATCGCTGAATATTTAGGAAACGATTTAAATAAAGTCAGCAACGAACTGGAAAAACTGATAATAATTACGCCAGCCAATAGTGAAATAACGGCGGAAAGTATTGAAACAAATATCGGCATCAGTAAAGACTACAACAATTTTGAATTGACTAATGCACTAGCTAAAAAGGATATTCTAAAATCTAATCGTATTGCCAACTTTTTTGCTCAAAACCCCAAAGACAATCCCCTAGTTGTTAGCGTTGGCGTCATTTTCAATTTCTTCCAAAAAGTGCTGTTGTACCATACTCTAAATGATAAATCGAGTAATAATGCAGCACGAGTGCTGAAAGTAAACCCTTACTTCATTAAAGATTATCAAATGGCTGCCAGAAATTACAGCAAAAGAAAATCTATGGATATTATTGGACTGTGCAGAACGTACGATATGAAATCCAAAGGCGTTGGTAACCATTCCATAAATGACGGTGAATTGTTAAAAGAATTTTTATTCAAAATTCTACATTAAAAAACAATACCTTTGCCCTCTCAAATTGATTGATGAAAATTAAACTAACTTTTCTACTAATAATTTTTGCTCAACTTACGCTTTTTGCTCAAAAAGGGAGTGTTAGAGGCTTCGTATACGACAAAGAAAACGGAGAGCCTATTATGTTTTGTAATGTAATTATAGAGGGTAGGTCGATAGGAGCATCTACGGATGTGAATGGTTTTTTTAATATCACTAATGTACCAGTAGGAAATCACACTTTATTCGTTACCTACATAGGTTACGACACCTTACGTCAAGAAATCACACTAAAAGACAAACAGATACTTAACCGTAAGTTAGAAATTTCACCCTTATCAGTACAGATTGAAACCGTTACAGTATCTGCCGATAGGGAAGAAATGAAAACTGAAGTAAAGGTATCCGTTACTAAGATTACCCCAAAAGATATAAAGCTAATCCCTGCTATTGGTGGTGAACCAGATTTAGCCCAATACCTACAAGTTTTACCTGGTGTAGTGTTTACTGGTGACCAAGGAGGACAACTATACATAAGAGGAGGTTCACCCATACAAAACAAGGTTTTACTGGATGGTATGATTGTTTACAACCCCTTTCACTCCATTGGTTTATTCTCTGTATTCGATACGGATTTAATTAGAAATGCCGACATATATACTGGTGGCTTTGGAGCACAATATGGTGGACGTATTTCTTCTATTATGGACATCACTACCAAAGACGGCAACAAAAATAGATTGGCAGGTAAAGTATCAACCAATAGCTTTGGTAGTAAGCTAATGCTGGAAGGTCCTTTCTTTAAAAAAGGTGGCAATGCGTCTTTCATACTTTCAGCCAAAACATCTTATCTTGATAAAAGCTCAAAACTCCTTTATACCTACATAGATACGGCTGGTTTGCCTTACAGTTATACCGATTTATACGGTAAAATTTCTGTCAATAGTAGTAACGGAAGTAAGTGGAGTATGTTTGGCTATAACTATAGAGATAAGGTAAGTTATAGAGACGTATCGAATTTAGGTTGGAATTCAGGAGGTATCGGTAGTAACTTCATACTTGTACCCTCAGGAACGTCAACAATAATAGAAGGTACATTTGCTTATTCCTCCTATCTTATTCGTCTGGAAGAAGCTATATTAAACCCAAGACAAAGTGGGGTGAATGGCTTTAACTTAGGTCTGAACTTTACGAGTTTCAATAACGAGAATGAATTGCAATATGGACTTGAAGTTTTAGGGTATCAAACTGATTTTGACTTCACCAATGCTACTGGTTTAAAAACGGAGCAAAAAGAAAATTCAACTGAATTATCAGGTTTTTTAAGATATAAAATCAAAACCCAAAAACTAATCATAGATCCTGGAGTTAGAATTTATAAATACAATTCTTTAGGCGCTACATTTGAACCTAGACTAGGGGCAAAACTTCTAGCTACTGACAATCTACGTTTTAAATTTGCAGCAGGAAGATATTCTCAAAATTTGGTGAGCACCAACTCAGACCAAGATGTAGTGAACTTATTTTATGGTTTCCTTTCTGCTCCTGATAATCTACCCGATGAATTTAAAGGCGAAGAAGTCGTCAATGGATTACAATTGGCTAACCACTTAATTCTTGGCTTAGAATATGACATCTCCTCAAAGATTGACTTTAACCTAGAAGGCTACATAAAAGACTTTACCCAACTGACAAACATCAACAAAGAAAAAATTACCCTAACTGACCCAGACTTTATCATAGAAGAAGGATTAGCAAAAGGGATTGATGTAGTGCTAAAATATAATGATCCTAAATTCTATTTTTGGTTGGTTTACTCCCTTGGTCACATCACCAGAAATGGAGAAGATATAGAATATAACCCCCATTTCGACAGAAGACACAACATAAACTTAGTCAGTACTTATAAGTTTGGTGATGAAAATAATTGGAGTTTTGATGCCCGTTGGAATATCGGTTCAGGCTTTCCTTTTACCCAAACGCAAGGCTTCTACCCCTCACTTGACTTTTCTAATGGCATAAATACCAACTATACATCAGAGAGTGGCGAGTTAGGAATTATCTATGCTGGACTAAATCAAGGCAGATTACCTTGGTATCATCGCTTGGATATTGCATTAAAAAAACAACAGAAATTGAGTAAATATTCTACTTTCGAATGGAATGTTGGGGTTACTAATGTGTACAATAGAGAAAATATATTTTATTTCAACAGAATAGAATATAAGCGAGTTAACCAATTACCATTTATGCCTAGTGTAGGCTTGAGTTTAACTTTTTAAAAAAAATCTATTTTCATCTTAGATTTTCTTTTAATTTCGCAAACAAATAAATTTACATCAAACACCTAATTCTAAAATGAGTAAATCCTCCCCAACTAAGTATATTTTTGTTACAGGGGGAGTTACCTCTTCACTCGGAAAAGGAATTGTATCAGCATCTCTTGGAAAATTATTACAAGCCAGAGGCTATTCAGTAAGTATTCAAAAACTAGACCCTTACATCAATGTAGATCCGGGTACTATGAATCCATACGAGCATGGCGAATGTTTTGTAACAGATGACGGTGCAGAAACAGACTTAGATTTAGGTCATTACGAACGTTTTTTATCTTCTACCACTTCTCAAGCCAATAACGTAACTACGGGTAGAATTTACCAATCTGTTATCGACAAAGAAAGACGTGGCGATTACTTAGGTAAAACCGTTCAAGTTATACCTCACATCACCAACGAAATAAAAGAGCACATTCAGATTCTTGGCGAAACCGGTCAGTATGACATTGTCATTACGGAAATTGGTGGTACAGTAGGAGACATAGAATCTTTACCATTTTTAGAAGCCGTAAGACAATTAAGATGGGAAATGGATTCTAATGCCATTAACATTCATTTGACCTTAGTTCCATACCTTTCGGCAGCCGGTGAATTAAAGACAAAGCCTACTCAAAACTCAGTTAAAAAGTTAAGAGAATTGGGGCTTCAACCCGATATTTTGGTTTGTCGAACTGAACACCACTTAGGCTCTGAAATTAAAAGAAAAATAGCTCAATTCTGTAATGTAGAAAGAGATGCAGTTATTGAATCTTTAGACGCTGAAAGCATATATCATGTGCCATTACTTATGCAATCTGAAATGCTTGATAAAGTAGCACTAAGAAAGTTAGGATTAAAAGACGAAACCAGTGTTTCTTTACATTTCTGGAACGACTTTTTATCACGACTTAAAAATCCTACTTCAGAAGTAAAAATTGCCGTGGTAGGTAAGTATGTTGAACTTCAAGATGCTTACAAATCCATTGCTGAGGCATTTATACACAGTGGAGCTGCTAATAATTGTAAAGTCAAAATATCATGGATACAATCAGAAGAAGTTTCCCCATTAAATGTTAAAGAAAAATTAAAGCAATATGATGGAATACTAGTAGCCCCTGGATTTGGTGATAGAGGTATTGTAGGAAAAATCGAAGCTGTCAAATATGCTAGAACTGAAAAAGTACCATTCTTTGGAATTTGTTTAGGAATGCAATGCGCAGTAGTAGAATATGCAAGAAACATACTGAATTTAGCAGATGCAAATACTACTGAAATTAACCCCAATACATTAAATCCCGTTATAGATTTAATGGATAACCAAAAGAAGGTAACTGATAAAGGTGGTACAATGCGTTTGGGGGCTTATTCATGTCAGGTTAAGAAAGATTCAATAGCTTATGAGTGTTATCAAAAGGTAAATATTAAAGAAAGACACAGACATCGTTATGAATTCAATAACGATTACAAAGAAAAACTAGAATCGGCAGGTATGAAAACTACAGGATTAAATCCTGAATCTAATCTTGTTGAAATTATAGAAGTTGCTGAACACCCATGGTTTGTTGGTGTCCAATTTCACCCAGAATACAAAAGTACCGTAGCAAATCCACAACCTCTTTTTGTAGGATTTATCGCTGCAGCAATAACCCATTCAAAAAAACACTAAACAATGGACAAAAATTCCATAACAGGCGTCATTTTAATCATATTAATTGTTGTTGGCTATAATGCCCTGTTCCCGCCAGTAATTGAAGTAGAAGCAGAAAAATCAGACAACAACACTACCGTTATTATAGAACAAGCTTCTGTTAATAAAGAAACAAATACTAGTATTGTTTTAGACACCAGTGAGCTTGATGATTTACACCAACGTACATTTGGTGTATTTGCTCCGTCGGCAAAAGGAAGTGATAAAGACATCATTATTGAAAATGATGTCATGAAATTATCCATTTCACCTAAAGGAGGACGGATAGTTTCGGCTATTTTAAAAGATTATCAAACTACTGATTCTTTACCCCTTAATCTTATCGATAGAGATTCTTCAGCCTTTAACATTATATTCTTTTCTGAAGGAAATCGTATAATTAATACCCAAGACTTATATTTCAAATCAGTTGATAAATCAGACCGTTCTGTCGCTATGCGAATGATGGCCTCTAATGGGGGGTATTTGGAATACGTATATCAGCTAAATGATAACGATTATATGATAGACTTTAAAATAAATACTGTTGGTTTAGAAAAAATTATCCCTTCCAACCGTAATGATTTTGAGTTAAAATGGTCTATAAATTTACCTAGTACAGAAAAGAGTATAGAAAATGAAAGAATGTATTCAACAGTCTACTTCAAATATCTCAACGATGAAGTAGATTATATTTCAGAAACTAAAGATGATGAGGTAAGCTTGGAAGGAAAAGCCCAGTGGATTGGTCTAAAGCACCAATTCTTTAGCTCAGTACTTATCAATAATAACGGCTTCGAAAAACCGACTTCAGTAAAAAGCACAACTAAAGAAAGCTCGACGAATTTTGTAAAAAACCTTGAGGTAGAAACTCAATTGGCGTACAATCATAATTCTAGAGAAAGTTTACCTCTAAAATTGTACTTAGGTCCAAACCACTACGAGACACTTTCAGCTTATAATATGGATTTAGAAAGAATGATACCTTTAGGATGGGGCATCTTCAGATGGGTTAATAAATATGCTGTTATTCCTATTTTTAATTGGCTAGACAACAGTATAACTAATTACGGTATCATCATTTTAATAATGACTTTAATCATTAAGATGGCTCTAGCACCTTTTACATTAAAAGCTTACAGATCACAAGCTAAAATGAAGGTTCTCAAGCCTGAAATAGATAAAATCAATGAAAAAAATAAAGAAAAAGATCCGATGAAAGCTCAACAGGCTACTATGGCTCTTTACAAAAGAGCTGGAGTTAACCCTCTCGGAGGTTGTGTCCCAATGATTTTACAAATGCCTATTTTGTTTGCATTGTTCCGTTTCTTCCCTGCTAGTATAGAACTTCGTCAAAAGTCTTTTTTATGGGCAACGGATTTATCTACCTATGATTCAGTTCTAGATTTACCATTTGAAATTCCATTCTATGGTGATCATGTTAGTTTATTTACACTACTTATGACTATTTCTACATTATTATATACTAGAATGAATAGCCAGATGAGTGGTCCACAAATGGCACAAATGAAGTGGATAATGTATCTCATGCCTATCATGTTCTTAGGCTTCTTTAATAATTATGCTGCTGGATTGAGTTATTACTATTTCTTAGCTAATATGGTAACCTTTGGACAGCAATTTGTGATGAGAAAATATTTCATTAATGAGGATGCTATTTTGACACAAATAGAAAATAACAAGAAAAAACCTGTTAAAAAATCTAAATTCCAAAAGCGTTTAGAAGAAATGGCTAAAAAACAACAGGAAGCAGCTAATAAAAGAAGATAAACTAGCAAATCAAATCAAGGAATATCTGCATCGATTTTCTTTTCTCATCAGTCAAATCATAATTTATAACTTCTGTGAGATATTTCATTTTATCAATTTTAGTATCGAAAGCATCTGACTTTTCTGATAAAGCTAAGTCCAAATTAGAAATACCGTATTGTAAAGCTGAAGAAAAGGCTTTTTTGAAAGACGGATCTAAAGGTTTATTACTCACCCAACATGCAAATACAAAAGGTAATCCACTGAATTTTTTCCATGCTTTAGATAAATCATAAACATATGGGAAGTTATCTCTGTAGTTGTAAGCCCTATCTCCTATTATGACACCAGCCGTATTACCCTTAATATTAGACTCGAAATTTACATCGGATGTTTTAAACTTAGGTTGTATTTTCCAAAAGTGCTTAGATAATAATTGAACGAGTTCATTTGAAGTACTAGAGTGATAATCAAGTAATATGGTGTCAATCTGTTCTAATGGCACTTCACTAAACAAACAAACAGTCTGCACGACCCCATCTGAAGAAATACAATATGGACTTACTACATCAGCATAATCTAGAGTAGGAATAACTGCAACAGGCAATAAGGCTAAGTCTACCTCATTGTTTATTAACTTTTGCCCACATAGCGAAGGTATTTCTAGTGATAAATCTACTTCTATACCACTATTTTCTAAACCATAAACAAATGGAATACTATTTAAGTACGAAACTGAACAAACTTTCAAAATATACTTGTATTGTTAAATAAAATTCTCGAATAAGGTAAAAGCAAACGACGAACTTTAGAACTAAACCACCAATAAAACCAATCAAAGCACCTGATGCAATTTTAATAACTTTTATTATATCATCTTTTTCGTCTAAATAAGCACCAATTAATGCCCCAATAAAAGGACCAACAATAAAACCAATAGGCATAGGTACAAATATGCCAACAAATAAGCCTATCATCGTTCCATTCACAGCTTTTTTAGTCCCTCCGAATTTTTTGACGCCATATATCTGTAACCAAAAATCAGCGATAGTTACTATAATCACTATTCCAGCCCACTGCCAAAGAAATTCATCTGAACATTTGTAATCTGTAAAAATACTAAGAATTAATAAGGCAATATATGCTAGTGGGGGACCAGGAATAACAGGAATAAAACAACCTAATAGACCAACTAATAGTAAAATAGCACAAATAATTATTATTAGAGTTGTCATGGTGCAAAAATACGAATTTACAATCGGAAAAATCACAAATTAAAGCTGCTTATATGACTATATTTTATTAAACTTGCTAAAGTATTCACTAGACTAAAATTTACTATGAAAAAAATAGCATTACTATTGAGTATATTTTCTGTTTTTACAGTCAATGCTCAATTCAGTTTTACAGATGATTTTGAAAGTTATACTGTTGGCGACTACATCGCTGCAGCAGACACCCTTTGGGTAGTATGGCCCGCTGCAGGTGCTGAAGACGTTCAAGTTACCGATAACAATGCCTTCAGTGGCTCAAACTCCATTTACCTTAATTCTACTGCAGCTACAGGAGGTGGTCCACAAGATGTAGTACTAGAATTTGGAGAACTTTTTGACGAAGGTGACTTTATGCTATCAGCAAACTTTTACGTCAATAATAATACAGGAGGGTATTTCAATTTTCAAGCTGAAACCACTATTGGTGAAACTTGGTCTATGGACTGCTTTATGAATAATGACGGCAGCATAGAGTTTTCAACAGGTGGTGGTGGTACTATATTTTTAGAAAGCACCTACCCCTTTGACACTTGGTTTAATATAACAATGAATATCAACTTGACCTTAAATCAGTGGCAAGTTATGATAGATAACCAATTAGTAGGTACTTTTGAAAACACGATTAATCAAGTCGCATCATTAAATTTATACCCTCTTAGTGGAAATCAATATTATATTGACGATGTCAGTGTATCGCACGAGCCATTCAACCCTGTTGGAATTAATGCTATACTTTCAGATTTAAATGTTCCTAGCTACGTACAATTCCCTGATGATATCGATATTTCTGGGACAGTATTAAACTACGGTGCTGAAACTATAGAATCTATGGACATCACATGGACCAATGGAACAGATACATATACGGATAATATCACCGGTGTATCAATAGCAACTCTAGAAACATATGATTTCACCCATTCAGATCAATTGTCCTTCACTGCTAACGACACAGCCAATATTACGGTTAGTATAGAAAATATTAACACTAGTACAGATGTTGACGATAGTAACAACAGTCTAAGTGCAGAAATATATTCAGTAGAATTTGTAGCACAACGCTTACCATTATATGAACATTTTACATCTAATACCTGTGGGCCATGTGCTTCTTTTAATCCTGGCTTTCAAACCTTACTAGACGCTAATGACGTTAATCAAATTGGCAATGCTAAAGTTGCATGTATTAAATATCAAGTTAATTGGCCAGGTACTGGAGACCAATCGTTCAATGCAGATGTTGGCACTCGCGTAAGTCATTACGGTGTTTCAGGAGTTCCAAGCGCTCATATTGATGGTAATACAACCTCTAGTTCGCAAGAAGAAATTGATGAACATAGTAATATGCCGTCGTTTCTAAACATTACTGCTACTGCTATAGCAACAGATGGTACTGATTTAGCTGTTGATGTGAGTGTAAGTTCATATTATGATTATCCAAGTGCAACTATCCATATTGCAGTTGTTGAAAATGTATATAGCAATTCATCTGGTTCAAATGGCGAAACTGAATTTCATCAAGTGATGAGAAAAATGCTCCCGTCAGCAAATGGTACTATTGCCGACCTCAGTAACGGAAATACAACAACAGTTTCCGAAAGTTATACCTTCGCTATGGGTAATGTTACTCAAAATTCTTTTAGAATATGGGAAGACTTAAGTAATTGTGTAGTTGTAGTTTTTGTAGAAGATCAAGGCACAAAGGAAGTGCTAGATTCTAGAGTTTTTGAAATTACAGGAAATACTACCGTAACACCAACTTGGGAATGTCAAGCAACAGGCTGTATAGATCCTGGAACTGGCGAGGGCGAATATAGCACTTTAGCAGATTGCGAGGCACTATGTGTCTCTGATATAGCCTTTTGGAATGCTATTGACATTAAACTCATGCCTAACCCAGCGCAAGACAATTTCGCAATAGAATTAAATCCATCATTACAAAATGTACTCGTAAGTATCTATTCTATTACCGGCAAACGAGTCAGCGAACTTGATTATGGATCACTTAAAGGCAAGCAAACCATACCTATTAATATAAGCACTCTAAAATCTGGAATTTATACTGTTAAAATTCAATTAGACAATGAAGTATCCATTCATAAACTAATTAAGCAATAAATCAGATTATTTGTTAAATAAAAATAGCTCACCATTATGGTGGGCTGTTTTTATTTTAAAACTTCTAAAAAGATGTAAATTTGCAGAAAGAAAACAAGCTATTCAACATGTCATTATACGCTTTAAATGCAATCTCACCAGTAGATGGTCGATACCAGTCGAAAATTAAGGAGCTAAGCTCTTATTATTCAGAAGCGGCTCTTATAAAATATAGACTTCGAGTAGAAGTTGAATATTTTATTTCACTGTGTGAACTACCGCTCCCACAATTAAAAAAATTTGATGCTAAGCTTTATGAAGCTTTAAGGAAAATTTACCTTGAATTTAGTGATGATGATGCTCAAGAAGTTAAAGAAATAGAGTCTACAACTAATCATGATGTAAAGGCTGTAGAATATTTTTTAAAAGAACGCTTTGATCGTTTAAAAATCAGTGAATACAAAGAATTTATTCATTTTGCTCTGACTTCACAAGACATCAACAACACGGCTACACCACTACTCATCAAAGAGTCGGTAGAAGATATTTTTCTACCCAACTATTTACAAATAATGGAAAAGCTAATAGGACTAAAAGACGAATGGGCAAATATTCCATTACTAGCAAGAACGCACGGTCAAGCTGCCTCGCCAACTCTTCTAGGCAAAGAAATTATGGTATTTATCGAGCGTCTTGAACGTCAAATGGGCTTATTGAATATGGTACCATTTTCAGCTAAATTTGGTGGTGCAACAGGAAATTTTAACGCTCACCATATTGCCTACCCGCAAGTGGATTGGGTTGCTTTCTCCAATGAATTTGTGAAAGAAACATTGGGATTAGATCGTTCACAGGTGACTACTCAAATTGAACATTACGATAATTTAGCGGCTCTTTTTGATAACTTCAAAAGAATCAATACCATTCTTATCGATTTAAGTCGAGATATATGGACTTATATATCTATGAATTATTTCAAGCAAAAAATCAAAGAGGGCGAAGTAGGCTCATCAGCTATGCCACACAAGGTTAATCCTATAGATTTTGAAAACGCTGAAGGAAATCTAGGAATTGCAAATGCAATTTATGAGCATCTATCGGCAAAATTACCTATATCAAGATTACAAAGAGATTTAACAGATTCAACAGTGCTTAGAAATGTAGGTGTGCCTATGGCACATTCTATCTTAGGCTTTAAATCCATTTTAAAAGGTTTAAATAAACTCATTTTGAACGAGGAAGCTATCCGTGCCGACCTAGATGATAATTGGGCTGTAGTCGCAGAAGCTATTCAAACTATTTTGAGAAAAGAAGGATACCCAAAACCTTATGAAACTCTTAAGGCTTTAACTAGAACTAACGGATTAATAGAACAGCCTACACTGAGTAATTTTATTGACACTTTACAGATTAGTGATGAATTGAAAACGTATCTGAAAGGTATAACACCTTTCAACTACACTGGAATAGAAAAACTCTAGTCTTCTATAACCTTATATTTAGATAGATAATCCGACCAATTCCAAATGAAATTACTCATAAGATCAGTCAGTTCTTGTAGAAAAACAGGATTAGGTTCGTTTTGATTTTTAAGAAGATCCCCTTGATATTCGTTTAAATTATATTTGACAAAAATACTTTTTGCTATAGCTTTTTCTATGCTAATATCATCGCTGTGTTGCTCTTTAAAGAAATTTTCATAATCGATAAACATATCTCTTACAACATCTTCTTCTAAATCAAGGTATTGAATAAGCTCATTGAGACTTGCATGATGCAGATGGTGTACTGTGGAATCCTCAAAGAAATCAGATAAAAAATGATTATTTGCAGCAAAAACAATCATCAAAAACCAATTGGCATCTTCCATTTTAAGGTTAGGTGATTCTTCAAATTTTCTGTTATCGTTAACAAATTCAATGATTTCTGAAAAACCTAAGTCAATAACCTCAAAGAGTGTCCTAGAATAAATCGAGGCTAAATCCTTTACGGTAATTTTTTCTTTCTTACTAAAGCCAAATATTTTTAACATTATTGCTAAGGTAAACTAAAATTTTTCTTTAAGACTGCCATTACTTCATCTCCTATCGCCAAGCAGGCAGTCGCTGCTGGTGAAGGTGCATTCAAAACGTGGATACTATTGCCTTTGCACTCTATTTTAAAGTCGTCAAACACTTCGCCGTCTTGTCCTAATGCCATAGCTCTGACACCACTTCTTCCGTCAACAATATCGTCCATTTTTAACGAAGGTATTAATCTATTTAATTCTTTCAAAAATAATCGCTTAGAAAATGCTCTTTTATATTCACTTAAACCAAAACGCCAATGTTTTAAGAATAATTTCCAAGTTCCTTTATACATTAAGGCTTCCAAAGTGTCTTTTAAATTAAAGTCAGTTTTACCATAACCTTCTCTTTTGAAAGTAAATACAGCATTAGGACCACATTCAATACTACCGTCTACCATTCTAGTAAAATGTACTCCTAGAAAAGGGAAGTCAGGATTGGGAACTGGATATATTAAGTTATTAACTTTAGACTTACCCTTTTCACTTAAATCGTAGTAATCGCCCCTAAAACCTACTATGCGTACATCTGAATGTACTTTATCTTTTTGAGCTAACCTATCTGAAAACAAACCTCCACAAAGGATTTTTTTATCCGACTTGTATTGTCCTTTAGTGGTATTGATAAGTCCACCATCATCAAAAGATTTGACTTCACAGGAATAGATGATTTTACTGTTTGGGTTTATATCTGTTATAAGTTCTGCTAGTTTATTAGTCACAGCGACAAAATCAATAATACCAGATTCGGGTACCCACAAGGCAGCAATACCTTCAACATAGGGCTCAATTTCTTTTAAGCGAACAGCATCTATCTTCTCTATACCTTCTAAGCCATTAGCCTTACCCGTTTCACAAATTTTATCTAGTCGTTCTTCTTCATCTGGATTTACAGCTACGACTACTTTACCACAAACATCGTGTTTGATGTTGTATTTTTTTGCAAATTCAACTAATTGCTTTCTACCATTAACGCAGTTCTTAGCTCGGAAAGAACCGGTTCGGTAGTATAAGCCTGAATGAATAACTCCTGAATTTCTACCAGTTTGATGAGCAGCTAAGGATGCTTCTTTTTCAAAGACCACTATATTGAGCTGTGGATATTCGACTTGAAGTTTATAGGCGCAAGATAAACCTACTATACCCCCTCCTACTATTGCAAAGTCAAAACTATTGCTTGTTTTTACCATGAAAATACTCTTGAAATATTAAAGCCAAAGTAGATATCTCCTTCTAGCCATTGGCCAGTAGTTTGTGTTAAAAAAGCCTGTTCATTCATACCACGTGAATTGCTTAAATGTAGAGAAAAAACATGCCCTCCTGTTTCTATATCAACACCTACTGACAGCATATTTTGATGAGTTTCCGTCATTGTACTTAGAGCATAGAAGTACTCGCCATTGATCGATACTTTTTTAGTGACTTTATAACGTCCTCCTACTCCCATAAACAAAGGGTCGGCAGATGTACCCGCTGAAAAGCGATTGAGGTGAATATGGGTGGGCAACAACACCAAAGAAAGGTCTGAAGTGAATTTTCGTGCTATAATGAGTTGATTACTGAAGCTAAATTGATTAAGTAAGTCATAATCGGCTTGTAGCCTATCATTTTCTGAAGGGTGAGTAAAGAATATAGCCGAATAAGCCGATATTACTACTGGGCATGAGGTCGTTTGCTGTAAGATATTAAGTTTGGCAGAAGCATCAAACTGCTTGCCATTAGAACTTCGCCCAACAGCTATAGCTAGACGTTCAGACACGCCATAATCCAAACCAAACCTAACGTGTGAATTATCGATGCCCCATAAATTATAGAAGCCTGAGTTGAGTGTGCCAAAACGGTGTTGTATTAAAAATTTAAATTCTCCTTTGGAAGTCTGTTTAGAAGATTGGGCGTTGACAATTCTATTGTCCTTAAAAATAGAAGTTGTTAGTTGAACTTCGTTGTCATCGGTTTCTAGCATACTCAGTAAGTCTTGAGCATAAGTTGACTGAAAACAGATAAAAATTATAAATACTAAAAATCTATTCATCGGTTCTGTTTTGAAGTTTCATATCAACCACTACTTTTATGACTTCAGCAATTTTATACATCATAATTTTGGGAATATCAATATCGTAGTCCACAAGAGCAACATCAAAAGCAGAAGAAATATGCAATTCATCATTTATCATTTGAACAGTAGCTTTCATTTGAGCGTCTTTACTAATACCGTGCATCGCAAGACTTCCATTTGCCATAAGGTTTTGCTTAGTACTTAAATCTAAATTAGAAAAATTATCTATAACTCCAGTAAAAGTAGATAAAGGATACTTATCACTTTCTAAATAACTTTCGTTGAAATGTTCTTGCATAAGCGAATTAGGAAAAGTAAAGTCTTCTATTTTTAGTCGAAATGCAAAACCTCCCGTTAAGCTATCGACAACAGCCGAGACATCTTCATTTATAGCCGATATATTTTCTATGGGTGCTTCAGAAAAGAAACTGACGTTTCCTTTTTTAGTATAATATTGCTGTGCTATAAGCTGAGTGCTGAACAGTAAACAAATCAAGATTAATCGCAT
>CAXFOQ010000017.1:0-23016 GCA_964004705.1 uncultured Flavobacteriales bacterium
AGGAAAATATCGTGAATTTACAAAGAAAGAGCTCTTTGAATTAAATGAATTAATCGAAAACTCGTCAAAAACATTTGACTAATCTTCAAGAAATTTCCATAAAAGAAGGGATAAGAAAACCTCTGAAAAACCACATTTTAAATCACAAAGACGGAGGGTTCCATCACCTGACCAAGAAAGAGCCTTATCGTCTTCTAGTAAATGTACTCCGGAAACCCAGCCTGTATGACCAGACATAGTCATAAAATTAGGATTTAATTTAAAATTTTTAGTTCTATCAATATTTTTAAAGTGAGGGTACGCAATTCTACCAGCATTAAAATACTTCTCAGCTTGTTTTGTGACGGTTGAATCTTCAGCATGTTCGTAGCATAATTGATATAGTATCCTGTCTACAGGCCAATTTTTATCTCCTTTTTCTAAAATATGTTTATTACTAAGAAAAAAATTATAATAAATGTTAAGATTCTTTTTACTCATGAATTCTAGTAAGGCTAAAACCTAAGGTAGTAATTGTGTTTGTAATGTTTGAAACCGTATCTCTATCCTTTTGTTTAGCCACTTCATCTAATGCTTGCCAAGGAACTAAATCAGGGTGAATTTTTAAATCATCATTTCTAATTTTTCCGTAAACCCAACCATTTAGCAACCTTTCGGCATTCCATCTTCTTTTTTCCATTTGAGCTAATACGTCTACTTGTAAATCAGAATAGTCTATATCTTTTTTATCTACTTCTAAATTTAAATTTATAAAATAGCCTAAATAACCTAACTTGATGTTTGTGTGATAAGCCTGATACCTATTAGACATCTTTATGCTTTCAGGAAGAAGCTCCCAATCTTCTCCTCCATATAAATCTTTATAATAATCATGAATTGATTTTGCAATAAAATCATACTTATCAAGATGCTCAATAATATTAAGTTCTTCTAATATTTTATAATCAAAATATTTTATATTAAACTCTGAATTAAATTCTGATGTTTCATATATATCATCAATCGATCCAAATCCAAAATTAATAACAGAAATATTAATACTATCAGTCTTGTTAGAATAAAAAATACGTTTGTAATGTGAAGCTGTTGTTTGACTTTCCTCCAATGTTTTCTCAGAAATATAAATAGCTGTAATGTCTAATGATGAAAAGTCCTCATTTGATATACTTGTACTTGACTTACAAATTGTACTAAAATCAATTACCTCATTGATATTAGGAAACTCATCTATTAAATTCTTTTTTTGTTTTTCAGATTCATTACCTATAAGTGTAATTTTTGTGTTTTTTAAAGAGGGGTAATGACTAATGTTTGCTATTTCGAATATTAACCACTTTATATTTTCATACTCTCCAGAAATTATTGCGTGTGGAATCTTATTATTATGGTGTACATAATCAAGCACCGGGTTCTTAAAAAAGACTTCTCTACTAAATAGTTGCCTAGGGTTTATCAGTAACTCTTTTTTAAAGTTTGTGTTTAATTTGAATCTATTAAACATTTTGACATTCTCATTTTCCTCTAATCTAATGTAAAGAGTAATATTTTTAAGGTTTGAAAACCTTTTTTTCATTTCTCTAAGATAAGAGAGGTTGGTTTTATCGTCATGCAATAGAATAACTTTTTCGGCCTTTTCAATATTAACTTTTTCAACATCTTTTATGTTTTTTGATACAAGCGACAGGCCTTCATATAAAACATTTGTAACAACTAGTGTATTTGAACTCTTTTTAATAATATTTATGTCAGACTCATTATTACAAAATATAATTGTGTGAACATTAAGATGTCTTATCTTAAGGTTTAACATTACTTTATTAAAATACTCCTTTAATGCTATAATGATGGAAGAAGCAAGAATTAGGGGGGATACAAATCTACTTAGATTAAGTAGAAAAGGTATATTATCAGCAGATCCATCAAACTCTAAAATAAAAAGTCTCAAAGAGTTATAACACGAAGAAATAAAATCAAATTCATTGGTTTGTAAATATCCTACTAAACCTAATATGAAAGATATTGTATATATAAGTGCTGTTATTTCTGAGGCGTATTTTTTCATTTTTATTCAAGAATAGATTGTCCGTCCTTTGTACAATCAAACTTAGCGCTTGAAATACCTAAAAAATCAAGGACTGTTGGCGCAATATCTGTCATATTACTTTTATGTTGAAATTTGAAGCTTTCTGAGGGGTGTTCTAAAATAAAAACAGTTTCTCTAATATTAACATTGTTGTAATCTGCATGACTATATCCATCCCCACCATGATCTGAGACTAGTATACACATCCAATTCTCTCCAGACAATCTCTTATTATCAATGATACTAACTAAACTATCTACATAAAAATCAATGTTTTTAAGTTTATCAGTATACTCTTTTGTGTTTGGAGAAAAACCAAAGTTATGACCCGCAGCATCAAGCTCATCAAAATGTAAAAATAAAACATCTGGCTTAATGGGGTCGTTGTTTAAAAGCAGGTTTTTTGCTTCTATAAATACTAACGAGTCATTAATTTGAGTATTTGAGTAATAATCAACATCATTAGATAATACCTGTTGATTAATTGGCAGCCAGTTTACAACAGAGGCAGTGCTTATTGAATTAATATTTTTTTCAATGTAGTTTAGGAATGTTGGAAACATATCAAAAAGGCTGCCATCGAAACTGTTATCAGTAACATTATGTTTGTTGTAGTGAACTCCTGTTAAAATGCTTGACCAGTTTGGACCACTGTAAGTGTCTTTTTCGGTAAGGTGTGAGAGATTTTTGTATACATTTCTTTGACTAAACTGAAAAATAAAAGGTGTAATTTCTTGTGTCATAGCATCGCTTCTAAAACCGTCGATTCCAACAACCATAACCTTGTTATTAATTTTTAGGCTATCAATTTTTACGGTGTCTTTTTGAAACTCGCAAAAATTAATTGGCATGTCTTTTTCACAGCTATTGAAGAATACAAAAGATACCAATATGAATAAGAAATATTTTGTGTTCCTTTTTTTCATAAAACAAACTTACATAACAAATCTCAAAAAAAGATGAAAATGATGACTATTAGATCTGACAAATGACAAATCGTCTTGTACTGTGGTTTTTTATGAGCGATTTTGTTATACTTTAAATACTATTGGAATAAAATTATTTTTATTTAATCTAAATATAAATAGCTGGTTTTCAACGACTTGTGTTTTTTTTTATTAAATTTTTATCTATTTTTGTATAAAATTTTATTATTATGGAATTAAGGCAAGTAAATACATGTACTAATTGTCAAAATTTAGATTTAGATTTTAATTGCTCAAAACACGAAAAGCAGGTTGATCTTAATAATGTGTGCGATTCACATGTTTCTGAAAAATCATTATCCGTAAACTCTTCGTGTTTAGATTGTAGTTTTTTCAATCAAAAGGATTGTAAATATCCTTCAAGGGCTGGAGAAGGAATGTTGTGTTTTAGTTGGAATAAAATTTAATTCTTAAAGGTTAGGAAACAAACCCTAATCTAGTATAATGAGAGGTTATTCTATTGAATCAATCACAATCTAGGCAATATTATTATCTATTTTGATTTTAGTCTTTTTGAAAATACGATTAAAACAAAAACCATTAATACTCTATTCAAGTGTAATTACTATTTGAGTTGCGACAACAGTTTTTGATGCGTTGCCTAGTTACATCGTAGATAAATTGATTCACTCCCTAAGATATACCTCGGCGTTCTGTAAAATATAATTACACTGATAAATATCGTCAGCATTAAGTTTTAATATTCCTTTTATAGTGGCAACCTCGTCCATTATAAAAACATCTTTTGAGGACTTCATCTCTAACTCTACAATAGTTTCTGGCCCTCCAACTCCACAAAAAAAACAAGAAGAGAATGGCCCTTTGGATAGAATATAATAGTTTTCAGTAGGGTCTATCGCTAAAACAAAGCCCCTTATCATCACTTCTTGACCCGCTAACTCTCTTACGCTTGGTCCAAAATGGGGGTATAAAAAATATTCGTCAACTTCTTCTATATATAAATCAGTAAATTGTACATCGGCTAAGACGTTCCAGTCTATTTCTTTTTGAGCAAAACTAAATTTGGCAATAAGAATAAAAAGAATAATTTTTAACCTATTCATTAGAAAGGGTTTTAGGAATGTTAATATTATATGATAAAATTGTTGGTATTAGAGATGCTGCTACACCTATAAGAAGAGAAAGAGGAAGTAACCAAAGCTCTTCACTAAGAAAGTTAAACTGAAAAGAGACAAAGGTATATTTTTGTTCGGCAAACAGCGGTAACATAAGTAAGGTTATGCGGCTGATTAATAGTCCAAAAATAGTTCCTGTTAAAGATAAAATTATTCCTTCTTGAAGTACCAACTGAACCAATTGCCATTTTGTAGCTCCATGTACACGCATCAGAGAAAGTTCGTAGCGTCTTTTTTTCAAAGAATTGTATAGGCTGATAAATATGCTTAGACCAGATACTATTATTATTATAAAAGCTATGATGTTAATCGTTTGAACACCAAAACCAAGCAAATTGGTTAATCGACTCATTTCAAGAGCGGGTACTGCGGCTTGCATATTAGTCGTCTCGTTAATTTTTCGAGGTAACTGTATCAGGCCAATAGGGCTTTTGAATTTAACTAACAAGGAAGTTATCATAGCATCTTCTGGAATACTAGAACTTGACCCCAGCATTGTTGCTGTTAATTCTTCTGTATGATTTTCATGCTCATGGTTCTGATGTTGACCATTGTGATGTTCCTTGCCTTGATCAATAACCTCGTGATTATGAACTTGCCAAACGCTTTGAGTGTTGGTCAATATAAGTTGATCAAGAATAGTGTAAGATGGATTGAAAACTCCTACAACCTCATAGGCGTATTCATCATGAACGTGCCCACCTTCAACTAGACCGTGTGTGCCATAAAAAGTGTCTCCGATTTTTAGTTTGTGAATTTGAGCTACCGTACTACCAAGAACAACTTCTAAGCTTTGACTCCATAAACGACCCTTATTCAAACTCATTTCATACAACTCCGGGTAGCGATGTGTTGTTCCAACGATTCGAAATCCGTTATAAGAGTCTCCAAAAGAAAGTGGAACCGTAAGATCAACTAATGGGTTGTTTTCAATTTTAATAGCCTCACGGTATGGAATATTACCTGTTGGATTATCAATATGATAAATTGATGAAAGTATAAGTTGTAAAGGACTACCCTTTGATCCAACAACCATATCAACACCTCTAAGATTGGCTTGTAGCTGTTGCTCAATTTGATTATTTAACAAAAATAAAAGGGAAATAATACCAACGCCAAAAGTCATAAGCAACAAACTAAGCACGGTGTTTAGTGGGTTACTAATTAGGTTTTGCCAACTTAATTTGCTGATATTCATAGCGTAATAGATTTATTAAATTGGGCTTTTAATCTTTGATCATGCGTGATAATTATTAGTTGAGCTTTTGTTGAATCCGCCTGCTCTTTGAGTAAGCTTGTTATTTTTTTACAGTTTACGTCGTCTAGGCTTGATGTAGGTTCGTCTGCTAAAATCACGCTTGGGTTTTTAACCACAGCTAAAGCGATTGCTGCTCTTTGTTGTTCCCCTTGACTTAAGTCATTTGGCTTGCTATTAATTTTATGTCCCAATCCGACTTGTTCTAATAGCTCAACAGCTCTTTTATTATCCTCTTTATTTTTTGACAAATAAAGAGAAAGTAGTAGGTTGTCCAGAATACTTATATTTTTCACAAAATAAGGACTTTGAAAAACTATACCGATATGTTTACCCCTAAACCGATCTAATTCTTTTGGTGATAGGTTGTGGAATTGGACTCCATTAAATTCTAATAATCCCGAAGACGGCTTTAATAGACCTGCTAAAATTTGAAGTAAGGTGGTTTTGCCAACGCCTGACTGACCTAAAACTAACAAGTCTTCTCCTTTTGAAAGTTGAATGTCTGGAAAGCTAAATTGATGTGTTCCGTCATATGAAAAGTTAATGGATTGGGACTTTAGCATCGTTTTTTTAGGTTGGGTTGTGTTCTTATTATCGATTTATTAATGCAAATTTTATTTAATTGGACAATATATCAAAGTATATTCACTTAAAAGTTATGTGTATAGTGTTTAACAGAAAACGATTCTTTTCTAAATCTTGACTTTTGTAATCTTTTCTGATTTTGTGCTTATATTGTATAAGTTGTATCTTTGTACCGTTCTTAATTATTTAATTTTTATTGCTATGATTTCTAATTTTTCTACTATCAAATGTTTTAAACAAGCATTTTTATTAATTTTTACAATAGGATGTTTTTTTACACTTCAAAGTTTCACTATTGAGAAAGAAGATATTAAAATCAAAAATAGTACTTTGACTTGGGTGGGCAGTAAGATTACTGGTTCTCATGAGGGAACAATTGGTCTTAAGTCTGGATATTTAACTCTTGATAATAACGATTTAGTGGGTGGGGAGTTTGTTATTGATATGACTACTATTGTTTGTACTGATTTAAGTGGTAAAGGTAAGGCTAGTATTGAAAGTCATCTAAAATCAGATGATTTTTTTAGTGTTGATAAATTTCCTAATGCTAGTTTAACAATTTTAAATGTTGAGAAGAAAAACTTGGGTCAATATCAAGTTAATGCTAATATTACCATTAAAGGAATTACTCAAAAAATAGTGTTTGATGCTGAATTAGAAGAAAAAACAGCTAACGCGAAACTTATTATTGATAGAACACTGTTTGGAATAATCTATAAATCTGGAAATTTTTTCGAAGAACTTGCCGATAAAGCTATATATGACGAATTTGAAATTTCGATAGAATTAAAGTTTTAACTTATCATTTACAATTGCTAGTATTTGGAAAACCTAATTATTGCAAACATAAAAAGCCCTCTAAACTAGAGTTTTTTTATTTAAAAGCCCAATCGTATTTATCCAGGCCTTTTACTGAATAATGTAATAAATCAATTGCATTACGAATATCTGTTTTATCAGCCATTTCAATCACTTGATGAATGTGTCTAGTTGGAATTGATACTGCACCAGCTATTGATCCTCCAGGTGTAAAACGCTGAATACCTGCTGTATCTGTTCCTCCACCTGTTAAAAGCTCTAATTGATAGGGTATCTTATGTTTTTTGGCAATTTCCTTCATATAGCTTAGCATACGATAATCACATATTGTTGAAGAGTCCATAACTTTAATAGCAGCTCCTTTTCCCAATTCCGTTATTTTTTCGTGTGGTGCTGCGCCAGGAACATCATATGCAATAGTAGTATCAAGACCAAAACCAAAATCTGGCTGTATTTCTTGTGTAGCTACATTAGCGCCACGAATACCTACCTCTTCTTGAACAGTAAACACACCATAAACATCGTATGGAGCGTCTTTTAATTCTCTTAACAGCTCTATTAAAATAAAAACAGAAACCCTATTGTCTATGGACTTACAATTGACACAATTACCCATTTCTATAAGCTTTCTTTCTCTTGTAATAGGATTACCAATTTCTATATATTTTTCTACCTCTGACTTTGGCATTCCCATGTCAATAAAGAAGTCTGTTGTCTTAGGAGATTTATTTCGTTCTTCTGTAGTCATTACGTGTATGGGTTTACTACCCATCACCCCAACTAAGTCTTTTTTACCGTGAACAATAACACGTTGAGCAGTCAATGTTTTGGGATCAAAGCCCCCTAAGGTATGAAAACGTAAAAACCCTCTATCGTCAATATGAGTTACGATAAAACCAATCTCGTCCATATGAGCACCAATCATTACTTTTTTATTATGCTTACCTTTTTTAATAGCGGTTAAATTACCCATATTATCGGTGCGTAACTCATCAACAAAGGGGCTAACTTCTCTAATTACAATTTCTCTAATTCTTTGCTCGTGTCCTGGAGCACCAGCAGCCTCACATATTTCAGCAAGGAGTTTTACATTTATAGACATATTTAAAATAGTTTATTTGAGGTAGCTTAACCTCATCATATTAGTCATTCCTTTTTCCTTAATCGGCATACTAGCAACATTAAGAACTAAGTCTTTTGATTGTAAAAAGCCTTCTTCTCTCAAAATTCGCTTCGTGTCAGCAACAGTTTCATCGGTACCTGTTTCATTATCATAATAAAAACCCGTTACTCCCCAGATCAGGCTTAACGTATTTAAAATGGCGTGATTGTTAGTAAAAGCGTAAATTTTACATGGGGGTCTGTGGCTTGATATTTCAATGGCATTATAGCCCGAGTGTGTCATAGTAATTATTGCTTTTGCTCCTACTTGCTCAGCTAATGTACAAGAGTGGTAACAGATAGCGTCTGAAATAAATCGTTCTCCATGTTTCTCTTTTAGATCGTATGAGCGTATCGTAGAAAATTCTTGCTCAACATTGGTAATAATCTTACTCATTGTTTCAACAGTTTGTATTGGGAATGCGCCTACAGATGTTTCTCCGCTAAGCATAACAGCGTCTGCTCCATCCATTACTGAATTAGCAACATCATTAACCTCCGCTCGAGTTGGTGTTACGTTTTCTGTCATGCTCTCTAACATCTGAGTTGCAACGATTACGGGTTTTGCTTTTTCAAGACAAGCTCTAGCAATCTTCTTTTGTATAGCAGGGACTTTTTGCATTGGTATTTCTACTCCTAAATCTCCTCTAGCAATCATAACGGCGTCTGTAACATCAATAATACTACCAAGATTGTCTAATGATTCAGGTTTCTCAATTTTTGCCACAACTCTAGCGTCATGACTCGCTTTGGAAATATGGTTCTTAAGCTCTAAAATATCTTGGGCAGAGCGAACAAAAGACAAGCCTATCCATTCAATTGGTTGTGTAAGTATAAACTCTAAATCGTTTAGGTCTTTTTTTGTTAAACAAGGCTGTGAAATTGTTGTATTAGGAAGGTTTACTCCTTTGTTTGAGCTTAGTGGTCCGCCATGAATTACCTTAGTAGTTACCTTGTCTCTGTTATTTGTTTTAACAACCTCTATTTGAAGCTTTCCATCGTTTATTAAAACCGTCTCACCAACTTTAACATCTTGAGGAAAATTTTCGTAATTAATATATGCTATTTTAGAATTTCCTTTACACTTATTTGATGTTAAAATAAATTTAGATCCGTTAACCAATTCTGAGCCTTCTTCAATTTCTCCAACTCTAATTTTTGGCCCTTGCAAATCAGCTAATATAGCTGTATGAACACCAAGTTCTTGATTAATTTCTTTAATTAATTTAATAGTCTCCAAATGTGTTTTGTGGTCGGCGTGTGAAAAGTTAAGGCGACAGACGTTTACTCCAGCGATAATCATATTTGTTAAGACTTTCTTGTTTGCACAAGCGGGCCCCATTGTTGCTACTATTTTTGTGTTATTTTTATTCATAATTAAAATACAAAATGTTCTTTGATTTTTTTATTGTCTTCCTTAAACACGGCAAGAATTGGTCGTGTTTTGCGAATTGCACTTATATAATTGCTAACCGTTTTTTCATCAAAGGTGTTGTGAAACAGGATCCAATAATCTACTTCTTTTTTTTTTGTGATGAGAAAGCCTTGTCGGCTTTTATTAGCAAACAAATAAATGGTATCTAAATCTATTTGATATTTATACTGTGAAAACTCTAAATTTACATTTCTTGAATATGGTTTAGCTTTTTTAAAATCAATGTTTAAAGATTTATTAATAGTCCAAGCAAACTTATAGTCTTTCAAATGACAGCTTATGCCGAAAAGTGAAAAGCTAGTGTCTAATTCTATACGTAATAACTGTTTTACCATTTACATTCGCTAAAATAGTCTTTCTGTTTGATATGGATTTTATGATATCACTAATTTTTTAAGAGCACGCTTTGCAGCTAATTCTTCAGCCCTTTTGATGGATGTTCCCACAGCATCAGCATATTTCTTTTGACCTATCATAACCATAACTTTATAGGATTTTTCGTGGTCTTTTCCTTCTGAAGACACTAGTTTGAATACTACTTGGTTTTTTTGGGCCTGACCCCATTCTAAAAGTTTGCCTTTATGACTAGAAACTTCTTTCACTAGCTGGTGAATGTCCAAGTGGGGTCGGATGAGCTTGTCTTCAATATAATTGGAGGTGAATTGATAGCCTTTGTCTAGGAAAACTGCTCCTATCAAAGCTTCTAAAGCGTTACCAAATATGTAACGATTAGAATTTACTTGGTGTTTTAATACGGTGTTAAGGTTAATTTGAAGCGCTATGGCATTAAGTGTCTTTCGGCTAACTATTTTGGAGCGTGTTTGGGTAAGAAACCCCTCGTTTTCATTAGGAAATTCTCTAAACACAAAATCAGCAACAACTGAACCAAAAATAGCATCACCTAAAAATTCTAATCTTTCGTTATGTACAATGCGGCCTTTTACTGATTTGTGAGTAAGGGCTTCGTGGTATAAGTTAATATCTTTAGGATAAAAACCTAAAATCTTGAATAACTGTTTTTCTTTTAGGGTTTTGGAAATAAATGTTTGTTTGAAAAAACGAAACAAATCCATCAAGCTTTTTTAACCATTATACAGGCGTTATGACCACCAAATCCAAAGGTGTTGGAAATAGCTGTTCTTACCTCTCTTTTTTGAGCCTTATTGAAGGTGTAATTCAAGGATGGATCAATTTCAGGGTCATCCGTAAAGTGATTTATTGTTGGTGGCACTACATTATTTTTAACAGATAGAATCGCTGCTATTGTTTCAACCGCTCCTGCAGCTCCCAAAAGATGACCAGTCATTGATTTAGTAGAACTTATGTTTAGATTTTTAGCATGATCTCCAAAAACGTTTTGTATAGCTTTTATTTCTGCTATATCGCCTAGAGGGGTTGATGTTCCGTGAACATTAACATAATCTATATCTTCGGGCGCCATATTAGCGTCTTCAATAGCTAATCGCATAACATTCGTCGCTCCTACACCATCGGGGTGTGGTGCTGTTATGTGGTGGGCGTCTGCTGTCATAGCACCTCCTACAATTTCTGCATATATATTAGCACCACGAGCAACAGCGTGTTCATATTCTTCTAGAATAAGAGCTCCTGCACCTTCTCCAAGAACGAAGCCTTCTCTATCTTTGTCGAAAGGACGAGATGCTGTTTGTGGTGAATCATTTCTAGTTGATAGAGCGTGCATAGCATTAAACCCTCCTACTCCAGCTTCATTAATTGAAGCTTCTGAACCACCAGAAATAAATATATCAGCTTTTCCCCATTTAATATAGTTAAATGCGTCAATTAAGGCATGAGTTGATGATGCACAAGCTGAAACTGTTGCGAAATTAGGCCCTCTAAAACCGTATTTGATGGAAATATGTCCAGCCGCTATGTCGGCAATCATTTTTGGAATAAAGAAAGGGTTGAATCGAGGAACACCTGAGCCGGTAGCAAAATCACCGCACTCTTGTAAAAATGTATCTAATCCTCCAATTCCTGAACCCCAAATAACTCCCGCTCGGTCTAAATCTATTTGTTCTAAGTCAAGCTTTGAATCGGCCATAGCCTCAGACACCGCAACCATAGCGTATATGGCATACATATCTAGTTTACGCGCTTCTTTTCTATCTAAAAAGTCTGTTGGCACAAAGTTTTTAACTTCACACGCAAATTGAGTTTTAAATTGTGTAGAATCAAAACGAGTAATGGGTCCTGCTCCACTTACACCATCTAGCAAATTAATCCAAAAATCGGAAATATTATTGCCTACAGGTGTGAGTGCGCCTAAACCGGTAACTACGACTCGCCTGGACATAACTGATTGGAGTTAATTAAGCTTTTTCTATAAACGATATGGCGTCGCCAACAGTAGCAATTGCTTCTGCTTGATCGTCTGGAATTTGAATGTCGAATTCTTTTTCAAACTCCATAATAAGTTCAACAGTATCTAATGAATCAGCACCTAAATCATTAGTGAAACTTGCTTCTGAAGTTACTTCAGATTCGTCAACACCTAATTTATCTACTATAATTGCTTTTACTTTTGTTGCAGTATCAGACATGGATTGTTGTTTTTATATTAAGGTGCAAATAAATACACTTTTTGAATATAAAACAAGTCATCTGACTTAGTATTATTAAATAATTGTCTCTTTCTTTAAAATAGTTGTTCTATTTTTGGGTGACAAGAATGAGTAAACATAAAATTGCAATATTAGTTTCTGGAACAGGCACAAACGCTATAAATATTATCGAGTATTTCGAAAAAAACAGTGTCGCTGACGTTGTCCTTGTTATTAGTAACAAAACTGACGCTTTAGCAGTCGAAAAAGCGCAAAACAAAGGTGTTAAAACAGTTGTTTTTAACAATGAATCGTTTAAAAAGAATGGTGTGGTTTTAGATTATTTGATGTCTCAGTCCGTTGATTTTATTGTTCTAGCAGGTTTTTTAATAAAAATCTCTAATGATATAATACACGCTTATCCTAATAAAATAGTAAACTTACACCCTTCTTTATTGCCTAAATATGGTGGTAAGGGTATGTATGGGAAGCGTGTTCATAGGGCTGTAATTGAAGCTCAAGAATCTGAAAGTGGAATAAGCATCCATTTTGTTAACAAAGAATATGATGAAGGCGCAATCATATTTCAAGCTAAAGTAAGTGTTGAAAAAGGAGATAGTGTTGAGGTGTTAACCAAAAAAATACAGCAATTGGAGCACCGTTTTTTTCCAAAGGTAATTGAACAAGTTATTAGTAAATCGTTATGAGTATTAGAATATATACGGATGGTTCAGCAAAAGGAAACCCTGGTCCTGGCGGATATGGGATTGTTTTGTTATCAGACGAGGGGCACCGCAAAGAACTAGCTAAAGGTTATCGCAAAACTACAAACAATAGAATGGAATTATTGAGTGTAATCGTTGCATTAGAAATGCTTAAGTCTAGGCCAACGGATGTGTTGGTTTATTCTGACTCTAAATACGTTGTTGATGCCGTCGAAAAAAAATGGGTGTTTAATTGGGAAAAAAAGTATTTTGATAAAAAGAAAAACGTTGATTTATGGAAACGCTTTTTGATTATTTATCGACAACATAATGTCAAGTTTTTTTGGGTTAAAGGACATGCCAATAATGTTGAAAACGAGCGTTGCGATAAACTAGCTGTTGCCGCCGCCGAAGCCGAACAACACCATGATATTGACAAGGGTTACGAAACCCAAGCTCAAAACTCAAGCCTGTTATAATAAAGGCTCTATACGAGCGAGAGTTTCTTTAGCTCTTAGTTTTACCTCTTTATTTTTTTCGTTTTTGTACATTCTTTGAATTGTTTCTACTAAATCAGTAAAACGATACTTACTTACCTCAGCCATCCAAGATTTAGAATCTTTAAGCGCTTCTTCTAACACCTCTGCGCCGTCTAAAACTAAGCTTAATTCTTGATTTTTTAAATACTGAACATAATAGGCCGAAATATAATATAAGTCAATAGTGCTACTTGTGTTTAGCTTATCTGTAAAAAATGTATTCTTATCAACCCCTCCGTGTTCGACATATAGCTTTGCAACATCATAAGGCAGTTCTTTTTCTAAGCTTGGCGCTATGGACAACGCTTGTTGATAATCTACTTGAGACAATCCGTATAGTCCTGATGCTGCCATAAGTAGTGATTTTTCTTGAACTGCTGACTCAAAAAAAGATATTAGCTCAGAATTGTTTTCTTGTTGTGCTAAAAGTTTTAGCGCTGAAGAGCGAACCTTAGTCGGATTGTTTTCTTGAGTGGCTTGTTGCTTTATTAATTCTGATATATCTTCAATACTTTCTAAAGTTTTTGCTTTTTGAAGCGCCAATAAACGTATTCCCCAAAATTCATGTGTTAATGCGTTTTGTATAGCTGCTATTGTACTTTTTTCACTGATGTTGTCTAGCGCTATCTTACTGTCCATATATAATGGTGCCTTGAGTTGTTCTAACCACCATTCATCTGGTTTTTCGTCAAAAATTTCTGCTAACAAAACGTGTTCTGCATCTACAATAACATTGGTCGGCTTTTCTTCCACATAAAAATAGTAGTCTTGTTGGTGAGAGTTCATTTCCACTAAATGACGTTTAGGCACCCCATTTTCATATACGTCTATATAAAATGACAGCCTGTGAATAGGTGTGGTTGTTTTATCTTGTATTTGCTCTAACTTGACTATTTGTTGTTTGTTGTCTGCGTCGTATTTATAGTCTATAACTAAAAGGGGGTGACCAGACGCTAAAAACCATTGATTAAAAAACCAATTTAAATCTTCTCCACAAACCTCTTCCATAGCGATACGCAACTGATGTATTTCTACTGTGCTAAACGCATTATCATTGAGGTATTTTTTTAATCCTTTATAAAAGGCTTCGTCACCCAGATAATAACGCAACATATGTAAGATTCTACCACCTTTGGCGTATGAGTGGTTGTCAAACATATCTTCTTTATCTAAGTAGTTAAAACGAATCATATCGACTTGCTTACGCTGAGACTCTCTCAAGTAATTGTTTAAGTCTGCATCAAGGTGCATATCTGCTTCCATACGACCAAAACCTTTTTCTCTCCAGATGTACTCCCCATAAGTAGCAAAAGATTCGTTCAGTGGTAGGTTGGCCCACGACTCACAAGTCACTAAGTCTCCAAACCAATGGTGAAATAATTCGTGGGCTATGATATCTTCTTCATGCTTGTCTAACAATTCTCTGTCTGTCATTTGAACAAACTCTCCATAAATTACAGCTGTTGTGTTTTCCATCGCACCAGAAACAAAGTCCCTAACTATAATTTGAGCATATTTTTCCCAAGGGTAATCTACACCAAGTATTTCCGAAAAATGGGCTATCATTTGTGGGGTTCTTCCAAAGATTGCTCTTGCAAAAGGGTGATAATCGTCTTCTAGATAATAATCTACCTCAATATCTTTCCATTTATCAGAAGTGATATTAAAGTCTCCGACGCCTAACATAGCAAGGTAAGGGGTGTGGGCTAATTTCTGTTCCCAATAATCTGTTCTGGTGCCGTCTTCATTTTTTTCTGACTTCACCAAGAGACCGTTTGATAAAGTAACAAACTCATCTTTTACGGTGATGGCAATGTTTTGAGTCATACGTTCGTTAGGCTTGTCTATGGTAGGAAACCAACACGAACTAGCTTCTGTCTCTCCTTGAGTCCAAATTTGTTGGGGCTTATCTTCATCACCTAGTGGGTTGATAAAGTATAATCCTTTTGCGTCGGTAATAGCGTCACTACCTTCTATTTTTAGGTCATTAGGCTTGGCGGTATAATCAATGTTTATGGTGTATTTCTCGTCTCTTTGGTACTCTCTATCTAGTTGAATAAATAGTTGTAAGCTATCATACTCAAAAGAAAGCTCTTTTCCGTTCATATTTATGAGGTGGATGTCAAAACCTTTAGCGTCTAAAATTAGTTCGTTGGTAGAATAAAAATAGGGGCTTATTGTGAGCTCTGCATGTCCCAATAAATGTTGTTTTTCCCAATTAAAACTTACGGCCAAATTGGTGTGAATAACATCACTAAGGCGTGTTGCTGAGGGGTTATATATTTCTTTTTCTTTAGAGGTGTTGTCTGAATTGACCTGATTTTGTGTAGAGCTATTGCCCAATAATAGGGCTATAGCCAAAGCTAGAATAGCTTCCATATTGGTATATTTTTTAGTGTGCATAAAAATAAGAAGAATTCTTTGCTAAATTTGTCAAATGAAAGGGGTTGTAAACACACGTTTTGATTTTGAGTTAGATGAGGTGGTTATTTGGGATATCGTCGAGGTTAAAAAAGGTCGCTTTCACATTGTTTACAATAACAAATCTTTTGTAGCCGATATTTTAACTTATGATAGAAAAAACAAATCCTTTGAAATTATCATCAATAACAACGCTTATTCTGTGCAACTGAAAGATCGTTTTGATGAATTGCTTCACGATTTAGGTATGGACGTTGGAAACTCTAATAAAGATAATGATGTCAAAGCGCCTATGCCGGGCAGGGTTCTTGAAATCCTTGTTAAGGAGGGAGATGCTGTTGCTGAAGGAGATGGGCTAATAATCTTAGAAGCTATGAAGATGGAAAACATTATCAAATCAACGAGAGAGGGTGTGTTGAAGCACATTCAAGCTGCTGAAGGGGATAGCGTTGAAAAAAATGCCGTTCTATTATCATATGAATAGCTTAAACCAGCTGAATATCAAACTGTACTAAATCTACAAATTGACTAATTCTATCATTAACTTCTTGCAAATCTAGTCCGTTCATTCGCTCTGTACCGAACTTCTCAACACAAAATGACGCCATAGCAGAACCAATTATTACTGCTCTTTTCATATTCTCAAAAGAATAATCTTTAGTAGCACACAAATGCCCCACAAATCCACCTGCAAAGGTATCGCCTGCTCCGGTTGGGTCAAACACTTCCTCTAAAGGTAAGGCTGGAGCGAAGAACACTTCCTTTTCATTGAATAATAACGCACCATGTTCTCCTTTTTTAATTATTAAAAACTTAGGTCCAAAGGATAGAATTTTTTTAGCTGCTTTAACCAGCGAATACTCTCCTGAAAGCTGACGTGCTTCTTCGTCATTAATGGTTAGTACGTCAACATTTTTTAGAGCAATCATTAAATCATCCATAAAGTTGTCCATCCAAAAGTTCATGGTGTCAAGAACGATTAGCTTAGGACGCTCTTGCAGTTGGTCTAAAACTTTTTGCTGTATGCTCGGCATTAAGTTTCCTAACATTAAGCACTCGCAGTTTTGATAAGAATTAGGAACTATAGGATTAAAGTTTTCTAAAACATTGAGCTGAGTATCTAAGGTGTCCCTGGAGTTCATGTCGTTGTGATAACGACCAGACCAAAAGAATGTTTTTTCGTTTTTTTTGATTTGTAGGCCATCAGTATTTACGTTATGATTATGCATCATATCAATAGCATCTTTAGGAAAATCTTCTCCAACAACAGAAACTAAATTTATTTTGTCATAAAATTTAGAGGCTGACAAGCCAATATAGGTTGCTGCACCGCCAACTATTTTATCTGTTTTTCCGAATGGGGTCTCGATAGCGTCAAAAGCAACTGTACCTACAACTAATAAGCTCACTATGTCTATTTTATTATTTTGGCAAATATATTGCATAATTATTAGCATTGTACTAATATTGCAAACTGATTTTTTCCTCCTTAGCTCAGTTGGTTAGAGCATCTGACTGTTAATCAGAGGGTCCTTGGTTCGAGCCCAAGAGGGGGAGCAAAAGACAAGGCGATTACGAAAGTGGTCGCCTTTTTTGTTTGGTTTTTTTATCTTGCAACAAGTAAATTCAAGTTTATAACCATGATGTTTCTTTTTCGCTTCATATATTTTATCAAGAGAAAAATAAGAGCATTATTCGTTTTAAGGAAAATTCATTTTATTGGTGATAGTCATACAGAGGTGTTTTGGAATATGGAATTTTCTCCATTGTATTTCTGGAGGCTTACTCCAAAAATAAAAGTTGTTCACGGTGCCACAGCCACAGGTTTGGCAAACCCTAATAGCAAAACTCAAGCTCTAGGTATTTTTGAAAATTACTTAAAAGAAGAAGTTAAAAAAGACGATTATGTTGTTTTTCAGTTGGGTGAGGTGGATTGTGGTTTTGCTATTTGGTATAGAGCTGAGAAACATGGGTTGAGTATTCAAAAACAAACTCAATTAGCGATAGATAATTATTCTAGTCTAATTCAAAAGTCAAGCGCTATCAATGGTAAAAAAACCATTATCTGCAGTGCTGTACTCCCCACTATACAGGAAGGTAGTAATTTTGGAGAAGTGGCCAATCTTAGAAAAGAGGTAAAGGCCAACATTAAAGAAAGAACTCAGCTAACCTTAGACTTTAATAGAATGCTGAGAGAATTAGCAGAGAAAAACCGCTTAGCTTTTATAAATTTAGACCAATCTCTTTTAAATGAAAAAACTAGCATTATTCACTCCAAGTTTTTACATAAAGATTCTACTAATCATCACTTAGACCCCTCTAGTCTGGCTAAAATTATTTCAAAGGAGTTAAATATTATAATCTCAAAATTCTAAATTAAATTGCTATGGCGTTAGATTCGTCCGTCATCTGTTGAAGTTCTCTTTGAACGTTTTTACCTTCTGTGCGCCATATTCTTTCTATATTAATTACCACCAATATTCGTTTAGCTATATTTTAAGTGTTGTAATGTGTCTAAAAAGAATATCTTTTTAAAATAGCCATTATAATTAAGTTTAAATAAGGGGGGATACAGTGTTTTGTTCGAGTAAATATATGAATAACTTTTATTTATTGTTTATGACCGTCTTTAAGTTTATTTGTGTTCTTTAAATTATAAGTATTTAGCAGGTCTGATAGAAAATTTTTATCTTATTTTTACATATCAAGATATGGTGAATGTCCTTAGTTAAAAAAATTGTTGGTCAGTCTGCGGTGTATTTTTTGGGTACTGTTATTTCTGTAATAGTTGGTTTTTTCTTTAAAGTATACTTATCTAGAGTTTTAGGTGCTGATGCTTTAGGAATATATAGTCTAGGTATAACAACGATTGGTGTGTTGGGAATATTTTTGAGTTTTGGATATGGCAATGGGCTTATTCGTTTCGTTTCAAAGTACAAAGCTACTCAAAACTATAACACCCTTATTTCCTACCTTACTAATACCTCAATAATTAATTTGTGTGTTGTTCTACCTATATCTTTTTTATTTTATTTTTTTCCAGAAATTATTGCAGACAACATATTAAAAACACCCACACTTAAAGAGTATATTCCTTTGTTTGGGTTTATGATGTTTATAAATAGTTTTTTGATTTTAGCAGAACAAACTATTCGTGGTCTTCAAGAGGTGAAAAAAAGTACTATAATTAACACTTTTCTTAGGTTACCTTTTAAAATTGGTTTGGTTGTTCTCTTTTTTAATTGGGGTTGGCAATTAGAGGGTTATATTATTGCTGAAGTTTTAGGCTCGGTACTAGCTTTTATTTTTCTAATAATTCTAATAAAAAGATTATTACCTCGTCTTTCGGATTTTAAAAGAACTAATTTTAATAAAGAAGAAAAAAAATATAGTCTAAATCTTCTTATAACTAATAGTGTTTTAGCTCTAGGAAGACACGGAGATAAAATTGTGTTGGTTTATTTTTTGAGCACCTTTGAGTTGGGTATATATTCGGTGACTTTGACTATTGCTGCTTTTATACCATTAGTACTAACATCTGTTAATTCTATTTTTTCCCCTATTATATCTCAGCTTCACTCACAAAACAAGCTAAAGGATTTAGAACATTACTTTCAATTAAGTGGAAGGTATATTTTCTTATTAAGCTTTCCTTTAATGGTCTTTATTTTTCTTTTTTCAAAACCTATTATGTCCTTGTTTGGTAACGATTTTATTCAAGGTAGTGTTTTATTATCATTAATAGTAATTGGTCAGCTTATTAATGTTTCTATGGGGTCTGTAGGTTTAATGCTTCAAATGACAGGTTTAGAAAAACCTATGAGAGATATTTCAATCGTCACTTCATTAGTTTCATTTTTATTGTACTTTGCATTAATAAGCAAATGGGGTTTAGTTGGTTTAGGTGTAGTTTATATATTTAATATTTTATTACAAAATATTGCTTGTACTTACGTTTTGAATAAAAACTTAAATATACATCTCTTTCATAGGGAATATATCAAGCTAATAATCGTGTTTTGTGGTTTATGTCTACCTAGTTATTTTTTTATTGATGGATTAAGTTTAAATCCCAATCCTTTATTTTTGGGAAGTGTATTAATAATAATATATACTGTGTTTATCTTTTTATGGTTTTTGTTTTTTTCTAAAAAAGATCTTCCTCAAATTTTAAATACTATAAATTTTAAACGTTAAATAGTGAACTCTTTTTACAATAAAATAAAAGTTTTTTTAGGTATTAAGGAAAAAGAAACAAACACTATTTTATCTCTTTTTTTAGAGAAAAAATGTGTGTTTTTTCATATCCCTAAAACCGCTGGAATTTCTATTTCAACCGCTCTATTTGGAGATATAAAATGGGGTCATCGGAGTGTTAATTTTTACAAATCACATTATGGGGAAAAAGTTTTTAATTCTTTGTATAAGTTTTGTTTTGTAAGAAATCCTTATGATAGACTCTTTTCTGCATATACATTTTTAAAGGAAGGTGGTATCAATAATCAAGACTTAGAATTTTCTAATTCATACTTACAAGAATTTGTAAGTTTTGATGAATTTGTTTTAAAAGGTTTGGAAAAAGAAGAAATTATGAATTGGGTTCATTTCAAACCTCAATATACTTTTGTTTGTGATGAAAACGATAATATTGTTATGGACTTTGTTGGTAAAATGGAAAATTTAAACGCTGATTTTAATGCCGTTTGTAAACATTTGAATATTGAGTCAGAATTACAAAAACTTAATATGAGCGCAACGAAAAAAAATGACTTTTCTGAAGAAGTAAAAACAATGATAAAATTAAAATATCAAAAAGACTTTAATCTTTTTTATCCTCATTTATAGATTTCCTAAGTAACTTGTCTACACCTAGCCAAATAAGTATTACAGGCCAATACACTCTAATGAGTTCTGCTAAAGAAACCTCTATTAAGTTGAGGTTATTCAATAAGAATATCAGTCCTAAAGCGATAAATAATATTCCTATACTTTTTCCTTTAAACATCTTATTTAATTTTAAGGATTAGAACTTGCTGGTAGTATTCCTTTTTTGAACAAGCCTTGTTTAGTTTTATTTTTTTTGCTTTGTTTACTAGTATCACAACCTACTGAAGTAGATTTAGATTGTGAGCCACAAGCTGATAAAAATACTATTAACAATATAAAATGAAAAGCTCTTCTCATGTTAAGCAAAGTAAACACATTTAATTTATATTTTCGTTGAATGGGTAGAAAAAAGAAAAATAGAAATATTGAAAAATCCACATTAAAATCTCTTATCACATCTATTCTTCGTCAAAACCCTAGAAAAGCTTTTAATTATAAACAGCTTTCAAAACAAATAGGTGTAGGAGATGAAAATACCAAACACTTAATTCAAATTGTTCTTGAGGAAATGGAACAACATGATTTAGTTGTTTCTATATCTAGAGGAAAGTATAAATTAAAAAGTAGCTCTACAATTGTTGATGGTATAATAGATATAAATAGTGCAGGAAATGCTTATGTAAATTGTACAACTCTTGATGATGATATATTTATTCATAGAAAATATATTCCAAATGTTGTAAGTGGTGATAAAGTAAAGGTTTCTGTTTTTCCTTCTTTTAAAAAGAGTAAAAAAGAAGGTGAAATTATTGAAGTCATTGAACATAATACCGAACAATTTGTTGGTGTTGTTGAACTCGCTACAAATCATGCTTTTGTACTTCTTTCAAACCCAAAAATACATTTCGATGTTTTTCTACCTGCCAAGGAAATTAAGACTATTAAAAATGGACAATTAGTTGTAGTGAATGTTGTTGACTGGGGTGATAAAAAAACTAATCCAACGGCTGAATTAAAAGAAATATTAGGTTATCCAGGAGAACATCAAGCAGAAATTCACTCAATTTTAGCTGAATATAATTTCAATAATAAATTCGATAAACATATAGAAGATGCTGCAAAAAATATTTCTTCAAAAATTACATCTGATGAAATTAAAAAAAGACGTGATTTTAGAAATATTACAACTTTTACTATTGATCCTTATGATGCTAAAGATTTTGATGATGCACTATCCATTCAACAACTAGAAAATGGAAATTGGGAAGTTGGAATTCATATAGCAGACGTTTCTCATTACATCCATGAAAATGATAGTATTGATAAAGAAGCACAAGAAAGAGCAACCTCTGTTTATTTAGTTGATAGAGTAATTCCTATGTTACCAGAGGTATTATCAAACAATTTATGTTCGTTAAAACCTCATGAAGAAAAATTATGTTTTTCGGCTGTTTTTGAACTTGATGAAAGAGCTAAAGTATATAATGAATGGTTTGGAAGAACTGTCATTTTATCTAATCATCGTTTTACCTATGAAGATGCTCAAGATATTATAATTAACAAAAAAGGTAAATATGTTGAAGAACTTTTAAAATTGGATTCACTAGCTAAAATATTTAGAAATAAAAGAATAAAAAATGGTGCTATTTCATTTGAAAGATTAGAAACAAAATTCAAAATTGATGAAGAAGGTAATCCTATTACTATTTATTTTAAAGAAAGTAAAGATGCTCATAAATTAATAGAAGAATTTATGCTTTTAGCAAATAGAAAAGTAGCTGAATATATTGGAAAACAATCTTTAACTTTTGTTTATAGAATTCATGATAGTCCAGACCCTGATAAATTAGATGTATTAAGTATATTCTTAAAGAAGTTTGGTTATAATTTACAAACTGAAAATAAAAAGACAATTGCTCAATCCATGAATAAAGTACTAAAAGATATTCAAGGAAGTCAGGAGGCAAATATGATAGAAACTTTATCTATAAGAACTATGGCAAAAGCGGTATATACTACAGAAAATATAGGGCACTATGGGTTAGGATTTAATCACTACACCCATTTTACCTCACCTATACGACGTTATCCTGATGTTATGGTACATCGACTTCTACAACATTATTTAGATGGCGGTAAAAGCTATAATAGTACTAAAATAGAACAACTGTGTAAACATTCTTCTGAAATGGAGATTATAGCTTCTAAAGCTGAAAGAGATTCTATAAAATATATGCAAACCAAATACATATCGCAATTTGTAGGTCATGCGTTTGATGGAATAATATCTGGAGTTACTGATTTTGGAATTTTTGTGGAAATTAAAAATAACGCTTGCGAAGGCCTTATAAGACTAAAAAACATACCAGGGGATTTCTATATATACGACGAAAAAAATTATTGTGTGTACGGAAGTCAAACCAAAAGAACTCTTACTTTAGGAGATTCATTAAAAGTAAAAATTAGAAAAGTAGATATTGAAAAAAGAGAAATTGATA
>CAXFOQ010000018.1:0-21247 GCA_964004705.1 uncultured Flavobacteriales bacterium
AGGTGTGCCAACGCGCGTGCAAACTCGCCATCCGTCAAAACATTGCCGAAGCGGAAGTGGGCAACCACAACGCGTGCTCGAAGCTCGCCAAATGTCACTTTGACGAGGCGATGCTCATAGCACGGAAGTCGGTGAGCCAAGCTGACATAAAAAAGTTTGAGATGTTCCGCGCCAGTATGAAAGCAGTCGACTCGTGAAGATATGCAAAACCGACTCAGAAATCAATTTAGCACAGTACCAGAGCAAGAGCAAGCATAACCATCTAACAACAGCAACCGCAACCACGTCGCATGAATCAACCGCAACCACATGCACATGATGCAAATATATATCTATATGCGAATGATTATGATACTTTTGCTTATGCAATCTATATTTTCATTTTGGATTTTGACTTAAGTTCTTCGCATTTTGGACTAGCTCTTCGCACTGATGTGCTGACGCGCCCGTAATAATTTTCAACATTGATTTTCTGATTTTCAGAAGGGTGAGCAAAGAATACAGCAGAATAAGCCGATAATACTATTGGACATAAGTTGGTTTGCTGTAAAATATTAAGTTTAGCTGAACCATCAAATTGTTTGTAAGTAGAACTTCTTCCTAAAGCAACAGCTAAACGATCAGACAACCCGTAATCTAAACTAAATCTTACAACTGCATTGTCTATTCCCCATAAATTATAAAAGCCAGAGTTTAATGTACCAAAACGGTGTTGTATTAAAAATTTAAACTCTCCTTTGGAAGTTTGTTTAGAAGATTGAGCATTTACAATTCTATTGTCCTTAAAAATGGAAGTTGTTAGTTGTACTTCCTTATCATCGCTTTCTAGCATACTCAGTAAGTCTTGAGCATAACTCGTTTGAAAAAAAATAAATACTGTGAATAATAAAAATCTATTCATTATTTCTTTTACTAAGTTTAATTTCAACTGTTACAGCAATAGTTTCAGCAATTTTATATATCATAATTTTGGGAATATCAATATCGTAGTCCTTAAGAGCAACATCAAAATTAGAAGATATATGCAATTCATCATTTATCATTTTAGCATTAGCTTTCATTTGTGCAACCTTACTTATTCCATGCATCGAAAGACTTCCATTTACTACAAGGTTTTGCTCATTACTCAAATCTAAATCTGAAAAATTATCTATAACTCCCGTAAAAGTAGATAAAGGATACTTATCACTTTCTAAATAACTTTCATTAAAATGTTCTTGCATAAGCGAATTCGGAAAGGTAAATTCAACAATTTTGACTTGAAAAGCAAAACCTCCCGTTTGACTATCAATAATAGCTGAAACATTCTCGTTGACTGCTGATATATCTTCGAGTGGTGCTTCAGAAAAAAAACTGATTTTACCTTTGTTTGTGTAGAATTGCTGCGCTAAAACTTGGGTGCTAAAAAGTAAATAAATAATAATTAATCTCATAGGGCAAAAATAGTAATTTAGTATGATTTAGAGACGCTTCATCAACATGTATCCTACAAAGAATAAGATAAAAATTACGATAAGTCCAGCTTGTTGTGTGTCAAAATAACGTATTACCATACCAAATAAAAACGGCCCTACAAAAGCTGTCATTTTTCCTGAGAAGGCATAAAACCCAAAAAATTCATTTCTTTTTACTGATGGAGTAAGACGAGCCATATAGGTTCTACTTGCCGATTGATTAGGTCCTGAAAATAAGCCAATTAAAATAGCCGCTACCCAAAATAAATTTTTTGAATTGAACCAATCGGGAATGGCATTACCTCCAAAAATAAATTGAAATAAACCAGGCAACTCTGGTGCTAAAAAGGCTATGAGACAAGCTATCATAAGAAAAATAATACTCAATAAAATCACTTTTTCACTTCCTTTAACATCTTCTAAATAACCAAAAGCAAAAGCTCCAACTCCTGCCATTACATTAAGTACGATTCCTAGAATAATGATTTCTTCAAAGCTAAAGCCTATAGTCGTCGCGGCATAGATACCCCCAAAAGCAAAAATGGTTATCAAAGCATCATTATATACCAGACGAGCCAACAAAAAATGAAATATCTTTCTGTACGAAGAAAGTTCTTTAAAAGTAGTTTTTAGGTTGTCAAAAGAACTTTTTACTACTAAAGACAAAGACTTTTTGGTTGTATTGTGCTTATCCTTAATACAAATAAAAATAGGTTGACTAAAAATCAAAAACCATAGGGCTACAAGTAAATTAGTAGCCCTTATATTTTCTCCATTCTCAGTACTAAAGCCTAAAATAGGCTGTTCTGCTTGCACAAAAAATACTAATGCTAGTACTAAAGCCAATAAGCCACCTATATAACCTAGCCCCCATGCCATACCAGATACTTTACCTATCCGTTTTTCGGAGCTCAATTCTGCTAAGTAAGCATTACAAAATACTGTGCCTATTTCAAAAGCAATGTTTGCTATAATAAAAATAGTAAGTGCTAAAAGAACTTGTCCTTGTTGCGGAAAAAACAAAAGAGCAGTTGCTGTAACACAGACCAAAGTACTCACTAACATGATTCGTTTTCTTGAACCCCAATTGTCTGCGATAGCGCCTAAGACTGGCGAAGACAAAGCCACCACTATAGATGTAAAAGAAATGGCCCAAGACCAATATTGCGTTCCTAAAATTTCATTATCGGCAATAGATTTAGTAAAGAAAGTACCGTAGATAAAAGTCACTACCAAAGTAGTAAAAGCAGAGTTAGCAAAATCGTATATAGCCCAAGACCAAATTTGTCGTTTATCGTCTTTTTGTATCATATTCCGAAAGTACAATAATTTATTATGATAATTTTATTTAATAAAACGCTACTATTTTTTTAATAACTTACTTTAGCCGACTTAATTTATACAAATGATTTCACTTGAAAATTTCAAATTCATTGACAGAACTAATGGGAGTATTAAAGACGTTAATCTTTTGTAAGGCCCCAATTATTTCGTGGCTTTAGATAACTATAGAAATCTGCTGACTAAGGAAGAAAAATATGTCTCATTATGACACAATTTTAAACCAAAAATGCTCTTCATTTTGAAGGGTTTTATTAATTTTATTTGAAAAACTATTTAAGCTTTTTGCTCACGAATTAAATTTAATGCCGAACCGGCTTTAAACCAGTCAATTTGCTGAGTATTATAAGTGTGATTCAAAACAATATTATCAGTAGATCCATCGGCATGAACTACCTCTAAATTTAGGGTTCTGTTGGGTGCAAATTCTGATAAATCTACAAAGTTAAAAGTGTCATCTTCTCTAATTAAATCGTAATCGTTTTCATTTACGAAAGTCAATCCTAACATTCCTTGCTTTTTCAAATTGGTTTCGTGAATTCTAGCAAAAGATTTTACAATGACTGCTCTAACACCCAAATGACGAGGCTCCATAGCGGCATGCTCTCGTGAGGAACCTTCGCCATAATTGTGGTCGCCTACTACAATAGTATCAACACCAGCAGCCTTATAAGCTCGTGCTACATTAGGTACTTCGTCCTTGCTACCGTCTAATTGATTGACTACACTATTAATAGCACCTCCAAAGGCATTAACCGCTCCAATCAAGCAGTTGTTAGAAATGTTGTCTAAATGCCCTCTAAACCTCAACCACGGTCCTGCCATAGAAATATGGTCAGTCGTACATTTTCCTTTTACCTTAATTAATAGTTTAGCATTGTTAATGTTTTCACCATCCCATTTAGTGAAAGGTGTCAATAATTGTAATCTGTTAGAGTCTTTATTAACTACGACCTCAACTCCACTCCCATCTTGGGCTGGCGCTTGATAGCCATTGTCCTCAACGTCAAAGCCTAGCGTTGGTAGTTCAAGACCTGTTGGCTCTTCCAATTGTACAGACTCGCCATTTTTATTGACTAAACTATCAGTAATAGGATTAAAATCTAATCTTCCCGAAATAGCTACTGCCGCTACCATTTCTGGCGATGCCACAAAAGCATGAGTATTAGGATTTCCATCAGCACGTTTAGCAAAGTTTCTGTTAAACGAATGAACGATAGAATTTTTTTCTTGTTTTTCAGCACCTTCTCTATCCCACTGACCAATACAAGGACCACAAGCATTAGTAAAAATACGAGTAGATTCAAATTTATTAAAGGTATCTAAAAGTCCATCTCTTTCTGCAGTGTAGCGTACTTGTTCTGAACCCGGATTAATTCCTAAGGTGGCTTTAGGCTCAAGTCCTTTGGCCACTGCATCTTCAACAATAGAGGCCGCACGTGTCAAATCTTCATAAGATGAATTGGTACATGAACCTATAAGTGCCCATTCTATATCTAATGGCCAATCGCAAGCCAAAGCTTTTTCTTTCATCTCAGCTACTGGCGTAGCTAAATCTGGCGTAAATGGACCATTCAAATGAGGCGTTAAGTCAGAAAGATTGATTTCAATAACTTGATCGAAATATTGCTTTGGATTAGCATAAACTTCAGCATCACCAGTTAGGTGTTCTTTAATAGAATTAGCAGCATCAGCTACATCGTTTCTATTGGTTGCTCTAAGATATCTTTCCATACTATCATCGTATCCGAAAGTAGAAGTAGTAGCTCCTATCTCTGCTCCCATATTACAAATAGTTCCTTTTCCAGTACACGACAAAGATTGTGCACCATCGCCAAAGTATTCTACTATGCAACCAGTACCACCCTTGACAGTTAAAATACCTGCTACCTTCAAAATAACATCTTTAGCAGATGTCCAACCATTCAATTTTCCTGTCAGTTTAACACCTATCAATTTTGGAAATTTTAACTCCCAGGGCATACCTGCCATCACATCAACTGCATCGGCACCACCAACTCCAATAGCAACCATACCTAAACCACCAGCATTAACAGTGTGTGAATCGGTTCCTATCATCATGCCGCCAGGAAAAGCATAATTTTCTAATACGACTTGGTGAATAATTCCAGCACCAGGCTTCCAGAATCCAATGCCGTATTTATTACATACTGAACTCAAAAAATTAAACACTTCATTGTTGGTGTTTAAACTTTCTTGTAAATCTTTATCTGCACCTAGCTTTGCTTGAATAAGGTGGTCGGCGTGAGCTGTTGTAGGCACAGCAACTTTGTCCTTACCCGCTTGCATAAATTGTAACAATGCCATCTGAGCAGTAGCATCTTGCATTGCTACTCTATCAGGACCAAAATTAACATAATCAGAACCTCGTTCAAAAGCTAGATCTGCTTGACCGTTAGATAGATGTGTATACAATATCTTTTCAGCTAAAGACAAAGGTTTACCAACTACTGTTCTTGCTTGCGCTATGCGTTCTGGAAATTTCGCATAAACTGCTTTTATCATATCAATGTCAAATGCCATATATCTTTAATTATAGTTAAATAATCCATATTTTCAGATTTTCAAAAGTACTTTTTTTAATTCATCTTAACAAGACAAAATCGTACATTAGCAATCAATGAAGTTGATGGTAGAAAATATAAAAATCGCCCTGCATTCTATTCGAACAAACCTACTTCGAACAGTACTTACTATATTTATTATAGCTATAGGAATTGCTGCTTTAGTAGGTATACAAACAGCTATCGAATCCATTAAATCTTCCATCAGCGACAACTTTACTAGCATGGGTGCTAATACCTTTAACATCAGAAATAAAAGCTCATCTATCAGAATAGGTAAAAAAGGTACTAAACCTAAACGCTATGCTTCCATTAGCTATGCCGAAGCCATAAGGTTTAAAAATGAATTTCCCGTCACTACATCTATATCGTCGCGGGCTAGTTCTACAGCTACTATTACATATCAATCCAAAAAAAGCGATCCTAACATCAATATAACGGGAACTGACGAAAATTACATCTTAACAGCTGGATATAAGCTAGCTGAAGGAAGAAACTTCAACTCAGATGAAGTCCAACAAGGTAAGCACATGGTTATTATTGGTGAAGAAGTCAAAAAAAGCGTCTTCGGTAAATCCAAGGCAATAGGTAAAATTATTTCAATAGGTGGCAATAAGTTCAAAATAATTGGTGTACTTAAAGCAAAAGGAGCTAGTATGAGTTTTGGAGGAGATAAAACTTGTCTAATTCCTCTATCTAATGCTAGGCAATATTTTAGCTATCCCGGTCAATCTTTCACTATCAGTATATTATCCATTAATGCTGAAAAACTTAATGCAACTATAGGTCAAGCTATCGCTAAGATGCGTGTTGTAAGAAAACTAAAACCTATTGAGGAAGATAATTTTGATATTATCCGTAGCGATAATCTAACTCAAATTATGTTCGAAAATATAGAATATGTAACCATAGCCGCTCTTTTGATTGGTATAATTACTTTATTTGGATCTGCCATAGGGCTAATGAATATCATGTTGGTGTCGGTAACGGAACGTACAAAAGAAATTGGAACACGAAAAGCTTTAGGAGCCACCTCAAAAATTATTAGATGGCAGTTCTTGGTAGAAGCTATTGTTATTTGTCAAATCGGTGGGCTCACGGGAATTGTTTTGGGTATCATAATAGGGAACCTTACTTCTCTGATTGTCGGTAGTAGTTTCATTATACCATGGTTATGGATTATGTCTGCTGTAGCATTGTGTATTGTGGTAGGCTTGATTTCTGGATTCTTACCTGCTGCTAAAGCGGCAAAACTAGATCCGATAGAAGCCTTGAGGTATGAATAAAAAAAAGCTCTCAAAATTTTGAAAGCTTTTAATAAATGTCATCAATTTGGGTCATTCATTGTGCAACAACCTCAACTGTAACTGCAGCCTTAACATCTCTATGCAAACGCACTTCAGCAGCATAAGTACCGACTGTTTTTATATTGTTTAACTTAACAAATTTACGATCTACGGTATGACCTAACTTTTCCAGCTCATCTGCTAAATGGTTAGAAGTTACTGACCCGAACAATTGCTTTCCACCTTCAATAGTTTTAGCGGTAATGGTTACTGTCAAGCCATTGATACCTTCAGCTAACTTGCTAGCATCTTCAATAATTTTATTTTCTTTCTTAGCTCTTTGTCGTAAGTTTTCAGCTAAAACTTTTCGAGCTGATTCAGTCGCTAAAATAGCGTGACCATTAGGGATTAAGTAGTTACGACCGTATCCGTTTTTCACGTTTACAATCTCATCTTTAAAGCCTAATTTCTCTACGTCTTGCAATAATATCAATTCCATCGTTGTAAATTATTTTAGCATATCGCCAACGTATGGCATCAATGCCAAGTGACGAGATCTTTTGATTGCTTGTGAAACTTTTCTTTGGTACTTCAATGACGTTCCTGTGATTCTTCTAGGAAGGATTTTACCTTGCTCATTTACGAACCGCATAAGGAAATCAGGGTCTTTATAGTCAATATACTTAATACCAGCCTTTTTGAATCGGCAGTATTTTTTACTATTTCTGTTGTTTACATCAACTGGTGATAGGTATCTAATATCGTCTGCCATGATTATGCCTCCTCTTTTTTGTTAGTACTTAATCTTTTTCTTCTGCTTTCTGCATATACTATAGCATGCTTATCTAGCTTGACTGTTAGCCAACGCATCAAACGCTCGTCACGTTTGTAAGCCAATTCAAGTTTATTGTTAATCTCATTGTCATCAGAAGTGAATTCAATAAGATAGTAAAAGCCTGTTTTTTTCTTTTGAATACTGTAGGCCATTTTTTTAAGCCCCCAATGCTCCTCGGCAATAATTTTTGCCTTACTTTCTTTCAAAAGTTTCGTAAACTTTTGAACCGTCTCCTTCATCTGATCTTCAGACAAAACGGGATTTAAAATGAAAACGGTCTCGTAATGGTTCATAATGTTAATGTTTTTAATTTATTTCCTTTTTTTCTTTTAAAAGGGTTGCAAATTTATAATAATTTTTTACATAAACAAAGTATTGTTTTCAATAGTAAAACAAGACTAAATCTACGATACTCTCAAATTGTATTATTGCGACACCTAACAATTTCTTTATAGCCATTACAAACATTATATTATATTTGTTTTTCAAATGAATAAGATGGAAAACTTTGTTGTTTCTGCCCGAAAATATCGTCCTGCCACCTTCGATACTGTAGTGGGTCAACAGTCTATTACCCACACATTAAAAAATGCAATCAAAAATAACCATTTGGCACAAGCCTTTTTATTTTGTGGCCCAAGGGGAGTTGGCAAAACATCTTGTGCACGTATTTTGGCTAAGACCATCAACTGCATTAATCTGAATACAGAAATAAAAGCTTGTAATGAATGTGAGTCATGCGAAGGGTTCAATAACAACTACTCATTTAATATTCACGAATTAGATGCTGCATCCAATAATGGTGTGGATAAAATTCGTGAGTTGGTAGATCAAGTTCGCTTTGCACCCCAATTAGGGAAATATAATATCTATATTATTGATGAGGTACATATGCTATCTCAAGCAGCATTTAACGCTTTTCTAAAAACTTTAGAAGAGCCCCCAGCTCATGCATTGTTCATACTTGCTACTACTGAAAAACATAAAATTATACCAACAATTTTATCACGTTGTCAAATATTTGATTTCAAGCGCATACAAATTGCTGATATTGCTGACCACTTAGCCTATGTGGCAAAAAATGAAGGAATCGAAGCCGAGCAAGAAGCATTACACATTATTGCACAAAAGGCCGATGGCGCACTAAGAGATGCTTTATCTATTTTCGATCAAATCATTAGTTATTGTGGCGATAAGCTGACTTATCAAGCCGTCATACAAAACCTCAATATACTTGATTACGACTATTATTTTAGAGCAACTGATGCTTTGTATAGTTCGGATATTCCTTCAGCACTCAACGCATTCAACGAAATTCTAAACAACGGTTTTGACGGTCATCATTTTATCAACGGTCTAGGCATGCACTTCAGAAACTTATTAGTTGCCAAAGATGCAAATACTCTTAGTCTTTTGGAAGTGGGCGATAGTATCAAACAACGATACTTAAAACAAAGCCAAAGCTGGCAACAACATCACTTACTAAAAGCTCTTGAACTTTGCAATAAAGTAGACTTGAACTACAGAATGAGTAAAAATCAGCGTCTGTTGGTTGAAATTACCTTAATGCAAATTTGTGGCGTTAAAGAAGATAATACTATAGTAGAAAAAAAAACTTTCGTCATTAAGCAAAAGCAGTCAAACGAAGTAAAAACTGCAAATGAAAAGGAAATTCAAGAGCAAAAAATAGTTGTTACTCCAACAATTCTATCAAAGGTTGAAGAAAACGTAGAAATTGACTTACCCAAGACTTCCAAAAAAGCTATTAAAATTGTCAACTTTAAAGACAACATTCAGAAAAAGACTATTTCCATAAATCCTCATAATGAAATAGAAAAACATGATGAGGTAAAAGAGAATAGTATAGTCCAAAAAGAAAAACGTAATGAACAAGCGTTTTCACAAGAAGACCTAAATGAAAAATGGGTGCAGTACGCCAATGAAAAAGAAAATGTTGGCAAATATAATTTATTATCTGTCTTAAGAGATAAAAACGCCATACTGAAAGAAAATTTTGTTGTGTGTATAACATTAGACAATAAAGTTCAAGAAAAAGTATTAAAAGATGAAAAGACTAAGCTTTTAAGATATCTAAAAACACAACTTGAAAACGATAGTATCAGCTTAACAATCGAAGTTACTCCTCTAAAAGAAGAAGAAATGAAAGCTTATACTGCTGAAGATAAATTTAAAAAAATGGTCAAAAAAAATCCTGACTTATTGAATCTAAAGGATAAATTTGACCTAGAAATAGACTTCTAATTACTACACAAAACATTATGAAATCCAAATTAACCATTATTCTTATTCTAGTCGCTTTAGCGTGGATAGGATATAACGTCAATAAAAACATGAATAAATTAGAGAATAGCTACGAGAAGGTGCAAAACGATCCTATGAATGCCAGAATTTATACTTTGGACAATGGACTTAAAGTTTACCTTTCAGTATATAAAGATGCTCCAAGAGTACAAACTTATATTGCTGTAAGAGCGGGTAGTAAAAATGACCCTGCCGATGCTACAGGCTTAGCGCATTATTTAGAGCACATGTTGTTTAAAGGCACGGACAAATACGGTTCTTTAGACTATACTAAAGAAGAACCTATGCTTAAAGAAATAGAAAATTTGTATGAAGAATACAGACAAATTGATATGGATGATACTGAAAATAGAGATCGTTTGTGGGCTCAAATTGATTCTGTTTCTGGAGAAGCTGCTAAATTTGCTATCGCCAACGAATACGACAAAATGGTATCTAACATAGGGGCTAAAGGAACTAATGCCTATACTTCTGCCGAGGCAACTGTTTATGTCAATGATATACCTTCTAATCAACTAGAAAAATGGCTAGATATAGAATCTGAGCGTTTTCGTATGCCTGTATTCCGTCTATTTCATACCGAACTTGAGGCTGTTTACGAAGAAAAAAATAGAGGCTTGGATAGTGACGGTCGTAAAATGTTTGAGGCTTTATTAGAAGGTCTTTTCCAAAAACATACCTATGGCACTCAAACTACTATAGGAACTATTGAGCACCTTAAAAACCCATCACTTTCAGAAATTAGAAAATATTTCAACAAAAACTATGTGCCAAACAATATGGCTATATGTATGTCTGGAGATTTTAATCCTGACTCAGTTATTAATTGGGTCAACCAAAAGTTTGGTGCTTATGAAAGAAAAGATAATCCAGAATTCACTCCTGGCGTTGAAGAACCTATAACAGAACCAATAATAAAAGATGTATTCGGCCCTGAAACTGAAAGAGTTTACTTGGGTTATCGTTTCCCAGGTGTTAAAGACAGAGAAACACAAGTAATGAGAATCATTGATATGGTATTGAGCAATAGTCAAGCAGGTCTCATTGATCTTAACTTGAATCAGCAACAAAAAGTGCTACAGGCCAGTTGTTTTCCATACATCCTATCTGACTACAGTACGCACATCTTATATGGCTCTCCTAAGAAAGGGCAATCTTTAGACGAGTTGAAAGACTTGCTTACTGCCGAAGTAGAAAAAGTTAAAAATGGTGATTTCCCAGATTGGCTTTTACCAGCTATCATTAGCGATATGAAACTATCAAAAATTAAAGTTTACGAAAGTAACTCGAGTAGAGCTAATGAGTTTGTACAATCGTTTATTCAACGTATCGAATGGAAAGACTACGTTAAAGAAATGGAAGTACTGGAAAGCATTACCAAAGAAGAAGTCATGGAAGTGGCTAAAAAATACTACCAAGACAATTATGTATATGTCCGTAAAAACTTAGGTGAAGACACAGGAGTTATTAAAGTAACAAAACCTGCCATTACCCCTGTTGAAGTCAATAGAGATTCTCAATCGGAGTTCTTGTTTAAAATCTTTGAAGAAGAAATACCCAATATTGAGCCTGACTTCTTAGATTATGAAAGCGACATAAAACAAGCTGACATTGGCGTACCATTGTTGTACATGCAAAACAAAGAAAATAGCAGGTTTAAACTGTTCTACATCAGCGACAGGGGTAAAAATCACAGCAAAAAGCTAAGTATGGCTATTGACTATTTCAACTTTTTAGGCACTGAAGATATGAGTCCAGCTAAGAAGAAAGAAGAGTTTTATAAATTAGGTTGCGAATTATCGGTAAGTAGCCAAAACGAACAAAGCTATATCTCTTTGACAGGTCTTGACGATAATTTTGAAGAGTCTGTAAAACTTTTCGAAAAATTACTTGCCAATGTAGTTGCTAATGAAGAAGCATTAGAAAACCTCAAAATGAATACCCTTAAAAAGAGAGCTGATGCTAAACTCAATAAACAAACTATTCTTTACAGTGGTATGAGCAATTATGCCAAGTATGGTCCAGCAAATCCGTTTACTAATACGCTTAATGACGAGGAAATAATGGCAATAACTTCAGACGAGTTAATTGATATTATCCGAAATATGACTTCCTATGAGCATCGTGTTTTATATTACGGGCCAAAGTCATTCGAAGAAACAGAAAAGAGTGTCGCTAAATTACACCCTATTCCTTCTAAATTGAATCCAATCCAAGAAGTAAAGGATTTTAAAGAATTGGACATCAACAAAACATTGGTTTATGTTATAGACTACGATATGAAACAAGCCGAAATATTAATGGTAGCTAAAGGTCAAGGATTCAATGCTGAAAAAATGCCTCTTATCAAACTTCATAACGAATATTTTGGTGGAAGTATGGGAAGTATTGTTTTCCAAACATTACGTGAGTCTAAGGCTCTAGCTTATTCGGTTTATAGTGCCTACAGTACACCAAGAGAAAATGACAAATCGCATTATGTAACAGCCTATATAGGAACTCAAGCCGATAAATTGGTAGAAGCTATGCTGGGTATGAACGAACTGCTAACAACTTTACCTGAAGTTGAAGCTAATTTAGAAAATGCTAAAGAGTCAGTCATTCAAAAGATTCGTACTGAACGTATCACCAAAGACAGAGTACTTTTCAACTACGAATCAGCTAAAAGACTGGGCTACGATTATGACTCTAGAAAAGATATTTTTGATAATATCAATAAGTTCGAAATGTCAGACTTAACTAATTTCCATAACGAGCATATGAGTGGTAACGATTATACCATATTAGTACTCGGAAATAAAGATGAGTTAAATATCAAAGCATTGAAAGAATATGGCGATGTAAAATTCTTGTCTTTAGAAGACGTATTCGGATACTAAATAGTACATTTGCAATCTTAAAAATCGAATAGAATTATCATGAGTAAAATAAAAGTTGACAAACCAGTAGTAGAATTGGATGGCGATGAAATGACGCGCATCATTTGGAAATTTATCAAAGACAAATTAATACTTCCTTATCTTGATTTGGATATCAAATATTATGATTTAGGAATGGAAAGTCGTGACAATACGGATGACCAAATAACTGTTGATGCTGCTAATGCTATTAAGAAGTATAAAGTAGGTATCAAATGCGCTACGATTACTCCAGATGAAGCTAGAGTGGAAGAATTCGGACTTAAAAAAATGTGGCGCTCACCAAACGGAACGATTAGAAACATCGTAGGTGGTACCGTATTTAGAGAACCCATCATCTGTTCAAACGTACCACGATTAGTACCTAACTGGACAAAACCTATCTGCATTGGACGTCATGCTTTCGGTGACCAATACAAAGCTACCGATACTGTAATTCAAGGCAAGGGTAAACTAAAAATGACATTCACTCCAGAAAACGGAGAAGAAGTCAGTTGGGAGGTTTATCAGTTTGAAGGGCAAGGTGGTGTAGCTATGAGTATGTACAATACCGATGAATCTATATATGGTTTTGCACGTTCTTGCTTTAATCAAGCATTAGCTAAAGGCTGGCCATTATATCTTTCTACAAAAAATACAATATTAAAAGCTTACGATGGTCGTTTCAAAGATATCTTCGAAGAAATATATCAAAATGAATTCAAAGGTGCTTTTGTGGAGGCTGGACTAACATACGAGCATCGTCTTATTGACGACATGGTTGCCGCTGCATTGAAATGGAACGGAGCTTTTGTATGGGCATGTAAAAATTACGATGGTGATGTGCAATCAGATACTGTGGCGCAAGGCTTTGGCTCGCTAGGATTAATGACCTCAACACTCGTAACTCCTGAAGGCGATGTTATGGAAGCTGAAGCTGCTCACGGAACAGTAACTCGTCACTACAGACAGCACCAGCAGGGCAAAAAGACTTCTACTAACCCTATTGCATCTATTTTTGCTTGGACAAGAGGCTTAGCATTTAGAGGTAAACTGGATAACAATCAAGCACTTATTGACTTCTGCCAAACTCTAGAAAATGTTTGTGTAGATACTGTCGAGAGTGGTGTAATGACAAAGGATTTAGCTTTGTGTATACATGGTAAAGACTTAAATGAAAGTCACTACGTGGTCACTGAAGAGTTTTTAGAAGCTTTAAATAACGGACTGAAAGCTAAAATGGCATATAGAAACTAAGCTTAGATTTTCTTAAATACCCCATCAAAGTTTAAGGCAGTTTTTTTTGAAATAATAAGACTATTTATAGTATTTTTTAAAATCATTATTTTTTTTCTAAATTGTGAAAGTTTAATAGTCAAAAATCTATAGTATTATGAAACATTTTTCATTTCCTTTAGTGGTGATATTTTCTGTTTTATTCTTTTTTTCATGTGAAAAGGAAACGGAAACAATAATATTACCTTCAAACATAAATACAACTCAAAACTCAAGTCAAATCAACAAATTCTTTGAGGATAATTTAGATGAAGCTACACAAACCATTAATGTTAATAGCTCTACATCTAATCAAAGTATAACCTCAGACAAAGGTATAGTCTATACCTTTGGTTCAAATACATTTATAAATACACCTGGTAATCCAGTAAGTGGAAGTTTTAACATTGAATTAGTTGAAGCATTAACTAAAAAAGAAATGATGCTATTAAATCGTCCAACATTTACTCATAGCGGACGACTACTCGTTTCTGGCGGTGTTGTATACCTGAATGCTACTCAAAATGGCCAACAACTCAGCATCAACGATAGCGACCCAGTAATGGTAAGCATTCCAATTGACAACTATATTCCTATGGATTTCTTTGATGGTAGCTTTGACAATCAAGGTGGATTCGGATGGGACGAAAGTGAAGATGACACAATTATTATCAATACTAATGGTAATGGACAGGACTCTACGTTTTTTGAAGATTTCTTCAGCTTTGACTTTGAGATAGATTCAATTGGTTGGATAAACTGCGACTACTTCTATAACTCCGTCGACCCTTTAACGCAAGTTGAGGTTGTTTTACCTGATACTTTTAACGGGGATAATTCGGTTGTTTTCATCTATTACAGTGATATTAACTCTGTAGCAAGTCTTAGTGACTACGATTTAGATGGCACATTCGATTTGGGAGCATCTTATTCTACACCAGTTGGTATGGAAGTTACCTTTGTAGTCATTTCGGAAAGCGACGGAACATTCTTTTACAACTTTTTAACAACTACTATCACACAAGACCATTTGGAAGTTATTAGCGCTCTTACATCAGTAACTGAAGCTGAGCTGGAGGTACTTCTTAACAATCTGTAAAAAGTTTAAAATATTTTAGAATTATATTTTTCTAAGTATTTAGGAGAAATACCTTTATAAAAGTTTTCTATTTTTTGAAGGTCTTTTTGGATTTCTCCACTTGGTTGGAACATCTCACCTATACCTGCTTCTTTTTTTGTATAATCAAGATAGGCAAGTGCTATAGGTATATTAGCACCAACTGCAATGTGATAAAAGCCAAGTTTCCATTTTTCTACTCTTGATCGACTACCTTCTGGTGCAAGTCCTAAAACTAATCCTTCAGAAAATTTAAACAATTCGACAGCATAAGCGACGAGATTATTATGTTTAGACCTATCCACAGGAATACCTCCCAAAAGACGAAAAATCCAACCATAGGGAAAGCGAAACAATTGACTTTTACCAAGGTACTTGGCTTCTATCTCTAGCATGTATCCAAAACATCTACCAATAATGAAATCCCAATTACTAGTATGAGGAGATACAATGATGACGTACTTTTTCTGAGTGGGAATATCACTCACCACCTTCCAACCCATCACATATAGTATCAGTTTAGAAACTATTTTTTTTATATCAATCATTCAAAAAATTCTTTTTTAAAATTTATCAAATGTAACTTTTTTGTTGTTCTTGTTAGAGCAGTATACAACCATCTAAAGTATTCTTTGCTGAGCATATCAGAAGTAAAATAGCCTTGTTCAACAAAGACATTTTCCCATTGTCCACCTTGAGATTTGTGACACGTTATAGCATAAGCAAATTTGACTTGCAAGGCGTTGAAATATGGGTTTTGCTTAATCTCTTTATTACGCTGAGCTCGTTTTGGAACATCAGCATAATCTTTAGCCACCTCATCGTACAATTTTTTATATTCCTCATAAGTCATAGCTGGCGACTCAGATGTTAAGGTATCTAACAAGACAATACATTCTAAATTTTCTTCATCTGGATAATCTACTAAACGAACAGATATTCGAGCAAATCTACAATCATATAACTCATTGATTTCATAAATTCGCATGACCTCCACCATATCACCATTGGCAATAAAGCCAGCCTTACTACCTTCAGGTAACCAGAAATAATTATTTCTTACCACCATCAAAAAATCACCGGTTGATATATCATCTTCCAAACCTCTAATACGAGCTCTTATTTGCTGGTTATACAAATTGGCTCTTTTGTTGGAACGGCATATGACAACTGTTCCCTCAACCCCACTATTAGAATAAGCGTCTTCTAAAGCTTCTTGGATATCCATTCCGACATCTAATCTCACCACCTCGCTATTGCACTTGACTTGTGGTGTATCAAAATCATTAGCGCTAATTTTATCTCGTAAATGAGTAGCATTTTCTAAAACCATAGATGTTGATTGTTGCCGAACAACTTGAGTCAATTCTGCAGAATAAACATCTTTTCTGTACGTAATACCTAATAAATTTTCATCGAGAGCAGGACTAATATCTAGGTGTACAGGAGGTAATTGTGCTGTATCACCAATTAAAATCAACTTGCACATTACACCAGAATAAACGTATTCAATTAAATCGTCAAGTAGCACCCTACCTCCGAAGCCTTTATCCGAAGTATCAGGAATCATTGATGCCTCGTCTACTACAAAAATAGTATTGGTGTGCTTGTTTTCTTGTAAAGTAACATAGGTATTACCTTGAGAATTGGTACGCATCCAATAAATTTTTTTGTGAATCGTAAAAGCACTTTTCTTTGAGTATACAGACAATACCTTAGCTGCTCGACCAGTTGGTGCTAATAAAACTACTTTTTTGCCTACAGACCATAAACTATTAATAAGCGAACTTACAAGAGTTGTTTTGCCTGTACCAGCATAACCTTTGAGTAAAAACAAACTATTAGAAGAAGAATTTTCTACAAATTCAGATAGTTGCTTTATGACCTCTGTTTGTTGAGAAGTCGGCTCAAATGGGAATTTATTATTTAAAAGTTGGATTAATTTTGTGCTATTCATTAGAAATATGAAGTAGATACAAAACTACCAAAATATCCTTAAAAAAATTGTAGCTTTGCTAGTGTTAACTTATTTGAAGAATCATGAATAGAAAAACAGTACAGTTATTACTTTGGCCCGTTATTATAATATTAGCTTGGTTAGTATACAGAAGTCCAATCAGCTTGAAAGAATTTCAAGAAGAGACCAACTTCCGTAAATCAGCTGTTATCCAGGACTTAAAAGATATTCGAACTGCACAGATAGCTTTCAAAGATAAATACAGAGTTTATGCCGATGATTTTAACAGCTTATTGTCTTTTGTAAAAAATGATTCTTTAGCAGTTGTAAAGGCTATTGGCGAGACTCCTGACTCTCTAACTGAAGACCAAGCACTTTTGGCAGGCATCATAAGTAGAGATACTGTATTTGTACCAGTTTATCAAACTATTTATAATCAAGATTATTTAGATACTAGAGATAGTAGATTTCCTTTTGATTTAGAGAAGCTACCAATGGTGCCTTTTTCTGATGAAACGTTTAATATAGAATCAGGAAATATCGAAAAAGGTAAAGTTGTCGTTCAAGTATTTGAAGTATCTACAACTTTTGGCACTTTTCTTAACGGATTAGACGCTACTAACAAAGGAATTGACTTAGACAATACCTTAAGAGTAGGCTCTATGTCAGACGCATCAATCAATGGAAACTGGGGCGAATAAACCAAATCATTCTCTAATTGATATAAAATCCTTAGAATCGCAATCCATTAAAGATTGTCATTTATCTATTCAAATTGGCTTGAATGGATTTTCTTTTTGTATCAGAAATAATGCAGAGGTTCTAGCTATAGAATCTTATAACAATTCTTTGTCTCAGCTGGAAGGTACTATTGAAAAAAACAAATGGCTATCACAAGAGTATGCTTCAACCAACATCACTATTAGCACTAAAAAGTACACTTTAGTACCTGCCTCACTTTATAAAATTGAGGATAGAAAAAAATACTTAGAATTGAATCATATCAGAACTGAACAACTAGATAGTTTAGCTGATGAAGTTAAGCCAATAAGAAGTTATGCCGTTTACGGAATATCCAAAGCTGAACAAGACATCATAACAACATTCTTTCCTAAAAGTACATTAAAGCACTTCAGCTCAATACATATTCCTAATCTGTTAGCTCAACATAAAAATAGTGAAGGTAAAACTATGATTATCAATGTTGATTACAAGCAAATGCACATCACAGTCATAGACCATTCGAAACTCTTATATTTCAATGTATTTAACCATAAGACAGCTCACGATTGCATCTACTACATACTCTTTGTTTGCGAACAATTAGAATTAAACCCTGAACATCTTATACTAGAATTGATGGGCGATGTTAAAAAAGACTCCGAATTTTATGATTTAGCCTATACATACATACGCCATGTCAATTTTGCAAAACGAAGTGTTAAGTTAAGTCCAAATATAGATTCACTCTTGCAACACGAACACTACACACTTTTACACCAACACCTGTGCGAATAATTGGCGGAAAATATAAAGGTAAATCCATTGTTGCTCCAAGAGGTTTACCCGTCAGACCAACAACAGATTTTGCTAAGGAGAGTCTATTTAATATACTCAACAATTACATAGACTTTGAAGAAATTAAACTTTTGGAACTTTTTGCAGGAACGGGAAATATTGGCTACGAATTTGCCTCTAGAGGTTGCTCACAAATTACTTCTGTTGACCTCAACTTTAATTGTATTCAATTTATAAAAAGAACAAATAAAGAATTGGGGTTACAAAATAAAGTCATTCGTTCTGATGTCTTTAGATTTATTAAGTCAAACAAGGAAAAATATAATTTTATATTCGCTGACCCCCCATATGACCTCGACAGGATTAAAGATATTCCCATGCTTATTTTTTCTAAAGGTATTTTAGAGAACGAGGGAACATTAGTAATTGAGCATGATAAATACACAGACTTTAGTGATAATAATTATTTTAAAAATGTACGTCAATATGGTCGAGCAATGTTTAGTTTTTTTTTAAATTTATAAAATGAAAAAAAAAATAGCAGTTTTTCCTGGTTCCTTTTCACCTTTCACTAAAGGTCATGAATCCATTGTTAATAGAGCCCTTCCACTTTTCAACGAAATAATTATCAGTGTTGGCATTAATTCATCAAAAAATGATTATTTCTCTATTCAAGAAAAAATTCAATGGATTGAAAACGTATTCATTAATGAAAATAAAGTAAAAGTAATGAGATACGAAGGTCTAACTGTTGATCATTGTATCGCCGTTAGTGCTAATTATATTCTCAGAGGCTTGAGAGATTCTCACGATTTTAAATACGAAAAAGGAATAGCGCAAATGAATCATTCTATGCAAAATAACATAGAAACTATATTTATTATAACAGAAGCCAAATACTCACATATTAGCTCAACATTAGTAAGAGATATTATCAAAAATGGCGGTGATGTTAGTCAGTTTGTTCCAAAACAAATCAAACTTTAATTTCTTTCCGAATCAATTACTTTTTTAATGCTAGAAAAAGAATTTTTCATTAATTTAGGAATATCGTTTTTACTTCTCCACTCTACTTTTTCTATGCCCTCCTCCCTTTGTGGAAAAAACACACCAGAATAAGAAGAATTCATAAGATACCAGTGTGTTTCTTTTAGTACCATTTTACCATTCATAGAATATGTATGATAGGTTTGAATAAGCTTGTGTTCAAGGACTAAATCTTTAACACCACACTCCTCCTCAACTTCTCTTACAGCACATTCGGCAAGATCTTCGTTATTTTCTAACTTTCCTTTAGGCAAATCCCATTTGCCATTTCTGTATATGAATAGATAATCTTGGTGTTTTTTAACTAAACCACCAGCAGCTAAAATAAGTTCAAACTCTGCTTTAAAGCTACGCCAAGACGACTCAAGATCATCAGATTTTACCCATAATTTTAAAGCGCCTTTTTGTGGTATATTTTTTATAAAATCAGCCCAATTAAACGATTCATTATAATCGTGTTGAGTATAGGAAGATTTTGCCACAGAATTAGATAAAATTAAGGAATGATGATTTATAAAAACTTCATACATTAGCGCTATGATTTTAGACATTGAAACTGCTAAGCAAGTTGCAAAATCATTATTGCAAATCAAAGCTATTATTCTCAATCCTGATGAACCATTTGTTTGGGCCTCTGGCTGGCACTCTCCTATCTACTGTGACAATAGAATAAGTCTTTCTCATACTGAGGTAAGAAACTTTATACGTCAACATTTAGTGGAAGGTGTTGTATCTCGATATGGCAAACCTGATGTAATTGCTGGCGTAGCTACAGGTGCTATTGCGCAGGGTGTTTTAGTTGCTCAAGAACTAGATATTCCTTTTGTTTATGTAAGAGCATCTGCCAAAGAGCATGGTCGAAAAAATCTTATAGAAGGTAAGGTAAAAAGTGGACAGTCAGTTGTAGTCATAGAGGATTTGGTAAGCAGTGGTAAAAGTAGTTTAGCAGCTGTTCAAGCTCTTAGAGATAGCGGCTGTAAAGTAAAGGGTATGGGAGCAATATTTAGCTATGGTTTTGAACACGCTAAAAAAAGCTTTGAAAATGCAAATTGTGAGTTATTTACACTTGGAGATTATAACACGTTAATTGATCAAGCATTAGAAACAAAATATATCACCATGGATGATGTTGTTGAACAAATTGGTAGTGATTCATTAAGACTTTTGATGCTTTCACGTAAAAACGACACTGTTTTTGATTTTGATTTAAATAAATTATTTGAATTGGAGATAAAATTCTTAAAAATCCTAATGTAAATATTAGTTATGGAGATTCTAGTGAATGGGGTAGTACTTCTATGTTCCACGTGGAATGGCTCAGAAAGATGAACATTCCCGTGCCAAAGTTGATTGAAGTGAATTTTATGGGAGATTTACATGCTTTTGAGCTTGCTATGCAATATTTACCCCTTCATGATCATACCAGAGGCATCACTGCATTTCATAAATGGGCCGCAGAGTTGATCCACTGTATAATTTCCACTGAACAGAATCCAACAGGATTCGAGGTTTCTGTTGGATTCTGTTGGATTCTTCGCCTGGGGCTCTCCCAGCGGCGCGGCCCACCCCCCACCAGTCGAACAGAATCCAACAGGATTCGAGGTTTCTGCTGG
>CAXFOQ010000019.1:0-19758 GCA_964004705.1 uncultured Flavobacteriales bacterium
TTTCTACAAGCACTAAATCAGCTGCATATCCCTTTTTTATAAATCCTCTATTTTCAATTTGGAAACAAATAGCAGGTGCATGACACATTTTCTCAACAATTTTCTCTAATCTTATTTTGCCTTGATGATAAAGCTCTAGCATCGCCACTAAGGCATGTTGCACAAGAGGGCCACCTGAGGGTGCTTTAAAATATGTGTTGTTTTTTTCTTCTAAAGTATGAGGGGCGTGGTCAGTAGCTATTATATCAATTCTATCATCCAATAAGGCTTCAAAAACAGCCTCTTTATCAGCTTTACTCTTTACCGCAGGGTTCCATTTTATATGAGTTCCTTTATCTAAATATTGGCTATCATCAAACCATAAATGATGGATACACACCTCAGCTGTTATCCGTTTTTCTTCTAATGGAATATCATTTCTAAACAATTCCATTTCTTTAGCAGTAGACAAGTGAAAAACATGTAATCTAGTATCGTATTTTTTAGCTAATTCAATAGCCATAGATGAGGATTTATAACAGGCTTCATCACTCCTTATTTTTGGATGCATTTCGATAGGTACATCTTCCCCGTAAATGGATTTATAATGAGCTGTGTTCTGTTGTATCGTAGCTTCATCTTCGCAGTGTACAGCAATCAACATTTTTGATTTTTCAAAAATATTTTCTAATACGCTTTTATCATCAACAAGCATATTGCCTGTTGAAGAACCCATAAATATTTTGATTGCACCAACATTTTTCGGGTCTGTTTTTAGAACTTCTTGCAAATTGTCATTTGAAGCTCCCATAAAAAAAGAGTAGTTAGCTAACGATACTTCTTTGGCTCTTTGGTATTTCTGCTCCAAAAGCTCCTGAGTAAGAGTTTGAGGTTTGGTATTTGGCATTTCCATAAATGAAGTAATGCCTCCTGCTACTGCAGCTTTGGACTCAGTATATAACTCCCCTTTATGAGTCAATCCAGGCTCTCTAAAGTGAACTTGATCATCAATAACACCCGGTATTAAATACTTTCCTTCAGCATCAATACTTTTATCTGCTTGAACGTCTAATGATAGTCCAATTTGAGCAATTAAACCGTTTTGAATGAACACATCTGCAAGAAAAATTTTCCCTTCATTAATTAGAAGAGCATTGCGAATTAAAGTGCTACTCATACTTTAGACTTTTGTTTGAATTTAGTGAATAAACTAGAAATTTTCATTTGAATAACACCTATAAAGGCTTCAAAGAAAATTGAGGTATCCATTTTAGAATTACCTTCTTTTCTATCGGTAAATATTACGGGAACTTCAACAATATCAAAATTAGACTTCCAAGTCTTGAATTTCATTTCAATTTGAAAAGCATAACCTACGAATTTGATTTTATCGAGGTTTATGGTTTCCAAAACGTTGCGTCTATAACAGATAAAACCTGCTGTTGAATCATTAATTGGAAGGCCGGTAATAAACTTGACATATTTAGAAGCAAAAAATGAAATTATCAATCGACTCATTGGCCAATTCACGATATTGACTCCATTAGTGTAGCGTGAGCCAATAGCTAAGTCATTGCCATCATTTTTACATGCGGAATATAATCTTAACAAATCGTCTGGGTCGTGCGAAAAATCGGCATCCATTTCAAAAACAAAATCATAATCTCTATTCAAAACCCATTTAAAACCGTGAATATATGCTGTCCCAAGTCCTAACTTACCTTTACGTTCTTCAATGAAAAGCCCTTTAAACTCTTGTTGAAGACCTTTAATAATATTTGCTGTTCCATCAGGAGAACCATCATCAACAATCAAAACATCGAAAGAATGACTTAGCGAAAAAACTTTTCGAATTATTCGTTCAATGTTTTCTTTCTCATTGTAAGTTGGTATTATGACTAAACTATCTGACATTTAGTGATTTCTATTTTGTAAATATATACAATTTGTATGTTAAAATTTATTCAATGATAACGTAAAATTAACTTTTCAATATGAAGAAAAATATAATTTTATAATTGAATTGAATTTCTTCTTAAAATAATGAAATTTAAATTAAATTTGAAGCACTTAACAAAATACCCATATTTATGAAATCAATTTTATCATTTATTTTAACGTTATATTCTTTTAGTCTTGTAGCACAAGATTGCTCTGAGCTTTTCTTTTCAGAATATGTAGAAGGTAGTTCAAACAACAAAGCTGTTGAAATTTATAACCCAACTGATGCTCCAATAGATTTGAGCAGTTACAGTATTGAGCGTTATTCAAATGGTGCTGCTGGACCTACTGACGAAATGAATTTATCTGGTACTATAAACGCCGGAGAAACTTGGATAGTTACAAACTCTGATACCAATTCAACTAATGAATTTGGTTATATTATGGTTGAACTATATAATATGGCCGATCAATGGGCACCTGTTTACCCATCTCCTTTGTATATGAATGGTAACGATGCTATGACATTATCAAAAAACGGATCTTACATTGATATAATTGGAAAAATTGGCGAGGATCCAGGAGATGCGTGGACTGATGATGTTACTGCTGGATTTACTGATGCCAATGGTGGCGCATGGTGGACTAAAAATCATACACTTGTAAGAAAAGCAAGTGTTAAATCAGGTGTTAAAACAAACCCCGTTCTTTTCAACCCAGCTGCTGAATGGGATTCATTATCCATTAACACATGGACAAACCTTGGTAGTCATGAATGCGATTGTTCATCTGGAGGACCTTCTTCTATTGAAGATAAATCAACTTCTTTTGTTCTCTATCCTAATCCAGCAACAAAGAGCCAAACTATTAATGTAAGTGCTAATAAAGCCATTAAATCTTTTGAATTGATTAATGCTCTTGGACAAAAAGTTAATTTAAATTACACTCATTCAAATTCACAAGCTTATATCCACACTCACAATATAACTTTTGGTATTTACAGTTTGACTATAATATTTGAAGACAATAGTATCAAGAATAGCTCAATTGTCATAAACTAAAACTTTTAATTTAAAGTGCTGATAGCTATCAGCACTTTTTTTTATTTATTATTTAATGAAAATTCAACTAATCTTATTGTTCTTTTTAGCATCAACAGTTAGTACTACTTTAGCACAAACCCGTGTCAGTGGTACTATAACTGATAATACTACTAACGACCCTTTGTTTGGAGCAACAATAGCCTACGATGGAAAAGGAATTATTAGTGATTTTGATGGGAATTTTGCCTTTGTGACTAGTAAAGAATCTATTGAAGTGACATTTTCTTATGTAGGCTACGAAAAAGTAATAAAAAAATTAAACCTTAACGGTAAGCCCGTGAAGTTAGAAATCAAATTGAATACTATCCTTTTAAATGAAGTACAAGTTGTTGCAGATGTGGCTATTGATAGAAAAACACCTGTAGCCTTTTCCACAATTCCACTAAAAAAAATAAACGAAGAATTAGCTTCACAAGACATTCCTATGGTGCTAAACTCTACGCCCGGCGTTTATGCCACTCAACAAGGTGGTGGCGATGGTGATGCACGAATAACAATTAGGGGGTTTAACCAACGTAATGTAGCTGTAATGATTGATGGTATTCCAGTTAACGATATGGAAAACGGCTGGGTGTATTGGTCCAATTGGTTTGGTTTAGATGCTGTAACCAGTAATATACAAGTACAACGAGGTCTTGGAGCATCTAAAATAGCTATTCCATCAGTTGGGGGTACCATGAACTTACTTACTAAAGGCATCGACAGCAGAAAAGGTGGAAGTTTCAAACAAGAGGTTGATTCTTATGGAAAATTAAGAACGTCTGTGGGATACAATTCAGGCAAATTGAAAAACGGCTGGGGGCTTACCTTTGCTGGTTCGTATAAAAGAGGTAGTGGTTTCGTGGAAGAAACATTTAGCGAAGGCTTTTTCTATTATGCCAAAGTACAAAAGAGCCTAGGAAAGCATACACTCAGTTTATCGGCGCTTGGTGCACCTCAACAACACGGACAACGCTCCTACAAAAGTGATATCGCAACCTATTCTAGCGAATATGCCAATGATTTAGGCATCAACGATACTTTGTTTGGAGAATACTCAGATAAAGGCATTAACTATAATAAGCATTGGGGGAACTTAAACAGATGGGAGCTTAACTCTAATGGTGATACTGTCTCTAATTTAGGCACCCTTAACTCTAAGAAAAATTATTACCACAAACCTCAATTTTCTCTACGTGACTTTTGGGCAGTGAGTGATAAATTATACATTTCAAATATTGCTTATGTATCAATAGGTCAAGGGGGAGGTACTAATCTGAGTGGCAACACCAATAATCTAGACTCATTGGGGCAATACAATTTTCAAGATGCTTACGATTTCAATAGTAATAATATAAATCCATTATACAATTCAACAGAAAAAGCCTCAGACATTTATCTGTATAGTTCTAGAAATAATCATTATTGGTACGGTGCTTTATCAACTGCAAATTATCAGCTTAATAAATTGTTCACTTTGTCAGGGGGTGTTGACTTACGTTATTACAAAGGAGAGCATTACAGAGAAGTATATGACTTATTAGGTGGCGACTATGCTGTTGACGAAGGCAATAATTTACTTCAAGAAAGTCAAATTAAAAGAGTTGGCGATAGAGTTGGTTATCACAATGATGGTGTTGTTAAATGGTCAGGATTATTTTCTCAGCTAGAATATAGCGATGATAAGCTGAGTGCATTTTTGAACATTTCAGGCTCAAATTCGGCATACAAAAGAATTGACTATTTCAAAAAGAAAGACCTAGTATTAGATGATACTACATATGTAGAGGCCCTAGGGACATCTGTCTTTACTGAGATAGTATATGATGAAAATGGTAATATTACTGGCGCTGTAAAAACTATGCAAGAAGATACTATTGTTCACAATGGTGTAGCATATACTATGAATTCGCCTGAGGCAAAGTATCAAGAAACGTCATGGAAATGGATAAGGGGTAAAACAATTAAACTTGGAGCGAATTATAATATAGACTTTAATAATAATATCTTTTTCAATATTGGCTATATTTCTAAAGCACCTCGTTTTAATAATATTTACGATTACTCTAACAACTTATATCGTGATATAGAAAATGAAATTGTAAAAGCTGTAGAAGGAGGATATTCTTTCCGTTCTAGTTCTTTTTCTGCCAATGTCAATGGATATTTTACACAATGGGAAAATAAACCGTCCAATGGTGGTGTTACTATTATGCTTGATGATGAGCCTATTAGAGCTAACATCAATGGTATGGATGCTTTACATAAAGGTATTGAAATGGATTTTGCTTATAAACTTAACGACAAAATTACACTAGAAGGGCTAATGTCCTTAGGTGATTGGACATGGCAGTCTAAAGATAGTGTTCGTTTTTATGATGATAATAACAACGCAATTATTGATGATTTTGGAAATGAAGTGGTCGAATCATTTGATGCTGTAGGAGTGCATGTAGGCGATGCTGCACAAACACAGTTTGGAATGAGCTTACGTTATGAACCACTAGATCATATCTACTTAAAAGTTAGAGGAACATTTTTCGATGATTACTACTCTGACTTCGACCCCCTTTCTTTAGATGGTGAAAATGCAAGGCGAGAATCATGGAAAATACCAGCATATTCTTTAGTAGATTTTCATGCTGGCTATTCCCTAAAATTAAATAAAAAAAGTAGAATCAACTTTCGTTTAAGTGTTCTTAACGCTCTCAACGAAGTGTATATTTCAGATGCTCAAAACAATGACTCATACAACGCAGAATACGCTGAATTTGATGCCAAGTCTGCCGGTGTATTTTTTGGAATGGGTAGAAGAATTAATTTATCAGCAAAATTGACTTTCTAACATAAACATTATGAAAAAAATATTCTTATTAATTGGATGTATTGGATTACAACTCAACCTGTATTCTCAAGATATAGTAACTGCTCGAACTCAAGGTGAAGGGACAACCGTTACTATCAGTGGTATTGTAACTAATGGCAATGAATTAGGTAGCCCTATCCGGTATATAGAAGATGCTACTGCTGCTTTAGCTATTTATGACCCTGATATAATGGGGAGCGTCAATAGAGGCGATAGCATTACTGTTACAGGTGTACTTGTAGATTATAATGGATTATTAGAAATTCAGCCCGTTGATTTATTAATAAATCACGGAAGTGGATATAGCATTACCCCTCAACTCATAACAGCAAATCAAATAGGTGAGGATACAGAATCCGAACTTGTTAGTATAGAAAATGTTGTGTTTGAAAATGCAGGACAAGTTTTTAGTGTAGGTACTCATAACTTTTCTTCAGATGGGCAAAATGGTATAATTTATATCAAGGCTGGAAGTAGTTTAGAAAATACACTTATTCCATCATGTCCAGTTAAAATGACTGCTATTTCTTCACAATATTCGTTTACAGGATTTGATGGCTATCAATTACTCATTAGAGATGAAAATGACTTTGAGTTTAGCGGTGAAATTTGCTTTAGTTCTGCTGTCACCCAAAGCAACATTACAACATCAAGTTTTGATGTCAATTGGAGTACTAACTTAGAAAGTTTCTCTAACGTATCTTATGGATTAACTCCAGAATTGGAATTAGGCGAAATTAATGACTCGGACAACCTAACATCTCTTGAACATACTGTCAGTTTAGAAAACTTAGAAGATGGAACAATATATTATGTTCAAGCCTTTTCTAATACAGAAGAAGAAAACGCTTATTCAGCACTATATGCATTTGCTACACAATCGACTTCATCAGGAAAAATCCGACTATGCTTCAACAATTCTATTGATACAAATGTAGCAACCATTGAAAATGCTCAATTCTCAGGGGTATATACTAATGACTCTATAAAAGCATACATTGATAAAGCTATGCACACACTAGACATAGCTGTATATAACCATTCTGACGCTATGATTACCACAGCTATTAACGATGCCTATGACAGAGGCGTTAGGGTAAGATACATCACGTGTGAATCTACTGCTACAATGGCATTAGGAAGTTTAAATGATAATATCCCTGTTTTAGAAAGACCTGAAGTTATGGGGATCATGCACAACAAATTTATTATTATTGATGCTGATGTTGCTGATAGTACCTGGGTGTTAAGTGGTTCAACTAATTGGACTTCCGAACAGATATTTAACGACCCAAATCATATCATAATGGTTCAAGATCAATCTGTAGCAAGAACTTACGAGTTGGAATTTAATGAAATGTGGGGGAGCGATGGTGATGAGCCAGACGCAGCTAACGCTAAATTTGGAAGTGATAAATCAAACAATACGCCTCACCAATTTATTGTCAATGGCAATCAGTTTGAGGTATATTTCTCACCTTCCGATAATACAACCCTAAATATTTCTAACGCTCTTAAAACTGCTGATGAAGAAATTGACTTTGCTTTATTAGTATTTACCAATAATCAACTTGCAAATACTATTGTTGAAAGATACAATGATGGTGTCGAAGTTAATGGAATAATTGAGCAAATAAATACACAAGGCTCAGAGTACGAATATCTATTAGATTTGGGTGTCAATGTAATGTCTCATCAAGGTTTTGGAGATAGCTTTCACCACAAGTACTGTATCGTAGATCATGCTAATACAGATTCTGATCCATTAGTTATTACTGGTTCTCACAATTGGTCTGGTGCAGCAGAAACTAACAACGATGAAAATACTATGATTATCCACGATGCAAGTATTGTTAATCAGTTTTATCAAGAATTTCATCAACGAATGAACGAATTAAAAAATCAAGTAGAGCCTTCATATAACTGTGTTGGTGAAGCTTGTATAGACCCTATGGATGGAAGTGGTACATATTCATCGTTGGTCGCTTGTGAATTTGTTTGTATGTCTACCTCAATTGATGAGTTAAAAACACAAGAGATACAAGTTTATCCAAATCCAAATAAGGGATTCTTTACATTAAAAGTAGTTGGTCTAGAATATGCAAATATGCAGTATAATATTGTCGATGTTCAAGGTAAAACAATCCTTACAGATTATATAACTGTAGCAAAAGGACTGAACAAATTTGAAATGAAGAATAATCTGAAAACAGGTTTATACTTTATAGAATTTGCTAATGAGCGTATTAAATTCGTTGTTCAATAACTAGAGACAAAAGCGAACAGTCATTTCAAAAAATTCTTGAGGTTTTTCTGCGTGAAGCCAATGCCCTACCTCATCTACTGTTTGTATTTCGGCATCTGTAAAATGCTTGAATATTAGGTCTTCATCATCATCGTTTATGTAATTGGAATCGCCCCCTTTAATAAATAAGGTAGCTATGGAGCAGTTCGCTTCATTATCTAAAGCCTCTCCAACATTCGCAATATTTTGTGAAATGGATTTCAGGTTAAATCTAAAATCTAATTGCCCTTTTTCTTTCCAATAGATACTTTTTAATAAGAATTGACGAACATCACCCTCTTCAATGTATTCAGATAAAACAGCATCAGCCTGAGAGCGAGACTTTAGAATTGAAAAGTCGAGCATTTTTAGACCTTCAATAATTTTATTGTGATGTATAGGATAAAAACGTGGTGAGATATCAACTATGATTAACTTGGATAAAAATTCAGGATAGCTCACCGCAAATTGCATAGCTGTTTTACCCCCTAGTGAATGACCCATGATAATGACATCATTTAATTTATTATCTAAAATGTATTGATGTAAGTCATTAGATAAGTGCAAATAAGAAAATTCATCTGCGTGAGGAGAACGTCCATGATTACGTTGGTCAATCAGATGAACCTCAAAATAATCGGAATAAAGATTAGCTAAAGATTGCCAATTATCGGACATACCGAATAGCCCATGTATAATAAGTAATGGTTGTCCCTCTCCTAAAACTCTAGAAAATAGCTTCACCTTTTCAAACAATTTTTATAACTCTCTACAGTTTTTTCCAAACCCAAATATAATGCATCTGATATTAGAGCATGACCTATAGATACTTCGTCTAAAAAAGGAATAGTGTCAGCAAAGTAATTGAGATTCTCTAAATTCAAATCGTGTCCAGCATTTATACCCAATCCCAATTCTTTTGCTAAAATAGCTGATTCTACAAATGGCATGACTGCCTGTTTTTTATCTGTAGCAAAATGTTGAGCGTAGCTTTCCGTATAAAGTTCTATTCTGTCAGTTTGAATTAGCTTAGCTCCCTCTATATACTGAGGTTCAGCTTCAACAAATAAAGATGTACGAATTCCAGCAACTCTAAAATCGGAGATAATGGATTTCAAAAAAGACTGATGAGTAAGCGTATCCCAGCCTGCGTTAGAAGTTATAGCATCAGGAGCATCAGGAACTAAGGTTACTTGATGTGGTTTTACTGAAAGTACTAACTCAATGAAAGACTCTGAAGGGTAACCTTCAATGTTGAATTCTGTCGTAACAATTGGTGCTATTTGACGTACATCATTGTAAGTAATGTGTCTTTCGTCAGGACGAGGGTGTACCGTAATACCGTCAGCGCCAAAGCGTTCACAATTAATGGCAGCTTCTACAACATTAGGTATATTACCACCTCGAGCATTACGAATTGTTGCAATTTTATTAATGTTTACACTTAACTTTGTCATTAATAGATTAAATTATAAATACGGTGGCAAAGGTAAAAATACTATGTTTGCTAAGTGTTATGATTACAAAAAAACTCATATCTAAGGAAGTACAAACTATCACGCTTGAATATTCTGGAGCTGAAGCATTAGCTATTATGCAAGAATATCATCTTTCTCATTTAGCTATATTATGTAATAACGAACTACTAGGCGTAATCTCTGAGGAAGATATCTGGGGTATGCACGATGAAAGCAATAAGCTGAGTAGCATTAAGGAAAAAATACAACATTTTTTTATGCCTTTAGGGAAAGATGTTTTTGAAGTCATTAACTATATGGACGAACATAAACTGAGCTTACTGCCTATGCTAGCAAATGGAAAATATATTGGTTCTATAACGTATGAATCCATAATAAGCTCTTTAGCATCAATTGTAGCTATTCAAGAAAGTGGTGGCGTTATCATCTTAGAAATGATGAAAAAAGAATACTCCATGAGCGAAATTGCTCAAATAGTAGAAAGTAACGGAGCACGTATATTGAGTGCTTATATAACCGATGTTGACGACAGAGATATAATTAAGCTTACCCTAAAGCTCAATATTATAGACATCGCTCCAATCATTCAAACCTTCGAACGCTACAAATATACTGTAGCTGCAAGTTATAATCAGTCTGAAAATAAAGATAACTTAATAGACAGATACGATTTATTAATGAGGTACCTTAACCCATAATGCGACTAATTCTACCATTTTTAATAGTAATTATTACTTTAACTACTTATTCACAAGAGACATTTAGAGTAAACTCTATTGAAATAGAAGGAAATAAGTTAACTAAAAGAGAAACGATCTTGAGAGAATTGTCCTTCCAAATCGGCGATAACTTGACACTTGATGAATTTAACGAAAAACTCAAGCAAAGTAAACTAAATATTGGTAGTCAGTGGCTCTTCAACTTTGTGGATATTATCCCCAAATACAATCAACATGAGATTTATGTAAACATTGAAGTTGTAGAACGTTGGTACGTCTGGCCTTATCCGATTTTAGAAATTTCTGAACGCAATTTTAATGTATTTTGGGATAGTCTAAAAAACTCTAATTACACTGATTTTTCTAGACTTAACTATGGTGTTTTTTTGAATTGGTATAATTTCAGAGGGCGTAATGAACTCTTGAAACTAAAATTTAGAAAAGGCTATAAAGAACATTACTTATTTGAATACGATATTCCCTACGTCAATAAAAGTAAAACACTTGGAACAATAATTAATGTCGAATTGTTTAGAATGAAGGAATTTCATTATAAAACAACAGATAATACCTTATTGTATAAAAGCTATGACGACCAACATTTTCTAAATTGGAATAGTGCCTTCACACTTCAATATAAAAAGGATTTAAATCTAACTCATAGGCTGAGCATAAAACATTCTTGGTTTGAAGTTCCCGAAGATATTCAAACATTAAACCCTAATTTTTTAGGAAATGAAAGGCATTCATTTGAATATTCTACACTAGAGTATCATTATGAAAATGAAAAAAGAAATTCTATTTCATATCCAACAAAAGGTTCATTTAATGAAGTATTAATTTCCGCTCATAGAGGTCAAAACACCGACTTCAATAACTTTAAAATTATAGCTAAAACTGAAAAACATTTTGTGCTAAAACCAAGATGGTTAATAGGTAATAGCATTAAAGCAAAAGCGCAAACTAATACGACACTACCTTATATTTTAAACGAATCGTTAGGGTTTGAAGATTATCTAAGAGGCTACGAATATTACGTAATTGATGGAGAGCATTATACAATGATAAAGACTGCTATTAAGTACGAACTTGTACCTAAACAAAAATTAGATTTTCCGTATTTGAAAATGGAACAATTCAAAAAAAGCTATTATTCTTTTTACTTCAGTATATTTGCTGATATGGGAATAGTCATTGATAATCAATACGCTGACGAAAATATCTTAAACAATACTTTATTGTTTAGTCAAGGTATAAGTCTTGATTTTGTAACCTATTATGATAAACTTTTACGACTAGAATACAGTAGAAATCACCTCAACGAATGGGGCTTTTTTATTCATTTTTCAAATCCTTTTTAAAATGAGAATTGCACTTTTTGGCACACAATTTAATTCGGCTAAAGCTAAATATGTTCAACATCTAGTCAACAAGCTAGAACAAGAAAATATTAAGTTAATCATAGAAAATCAATTTAATGATAATCTACTAGATATTAACTTCAAAAAAGAGTTTGATACTTTCGAAACTCCTCAAGAACTGAAAGAAAAAGCCGATATTTTATTAAGTATTGGTGGCGATGGCACTTTACTTGGAGCAATTACATTTGTTCGAGATTCTGATATTCCAATTTTAGGGATTAATACAGGAACGCTCGGATTTATTTCAAGTGTTTCAACCGATCAAATAGAATACGCTATCAATCACTTGTTAAAAGGCGAATATAAAATCAAGCAAAGAACTTTATTACAATTAGAAAGCGAAAATAATCTATTTGGTGATACTAACTTTGCGCTTAATGAAGTTACTATTCTAAAAAAAGATACCTCTTCGATGATTCGAATTCACGCCTATCTTGACGATGAATTTATTAATATATACTGGGCAGATGGACTAATTATATCTAGCCCCACCGGTTCAACTGGATATTCTTTAAGTTGTGGTGGACCGATTGTTTTACCAGGCACAAATAATTTCATTATTACGCCAATTGCTCCGCACAATTTGAATGTACGCCCTGTTATAGTTTCTGACGAATCAAAAATTACACTTAAAGTATCTGAACGTGATGAACTTGCTTTAGTAGCTTTAGATAGCCGATCTAGAGCTATAGGCCCAGAATTGGAACTAAGTATTCGAAAAGCTGATTATAAGGTAAAATTGATACAATTTGAAAAACAAAGTTTTATCTCAACCATTAGAGAAAAACTGATGTGGGGTAAGGACAAAAGAAATTAACACTATTACATCATAAATACCTATATTTGCGCGTTACGTGTAAAGTGTAAACGTATAATTTGATGAAAAGACTAATCATATTTATTTTTTCTACATTAATTTTAACTTCCTACAGTGTTTTTTCACAAACAGTAGATCCCTACTCTGAATTTGGTGTAATGCTAGGTACTTCTTATTACATTGGAGATTTAAACGATCAACATTTTAGTTTAGCGAGACCAGCAACTGCTTTACAATACAAAACAAATCTAAATAGAAGATTTGCGATAAGAGGAAGTGTTTCTTTGGGAGAACTTAGAGGAAGTGACAAGCTCAATAATCTAGATACTGCTAAATTTTATAGAAATTTACATTTCAAATCTTCTCTATATGAACTTTCAGGAATTATAGAGTTTAACTTTATACCTTATGAAACAGGCAACATAAGATACCCTTTTACTCCATACATATTTACAGGAATATCTATGTTCAATTTCAATCCTCAAGCAAGAAAGTTTGATACAAATACTCCATTTGACAACGATGGTAATCAAACCAATAATGAATGGTTAGACCTCCAGCCTCTTGGCACTGAAGGTCAATATTCTAGTCAATATCCTGAAAAAGATCCATATCAACTTATTCAATTCGCTATACCTGTTGGTATAGGTTTTAAAGCAAGTTTAAGTGAAAAATTTAGTATGTCCGTTGAATATGGTTTACGCAAAACCTTTACCGATTATATCGATGATGTAGGGGGTGTTTATGCTAGCCCACAGTATCTTTTTATGGAAAATGAAGATGCTGCTAATCTCTCTGACAGAAGTAATGCGCTTCAAAATTACATTGATAGTAACCCGGGCTCAGATATTACCACATGGACTGGCAATACTAACAGAAACAGAGCCAATGAAAACTTATGGAACGATTGGTATTATTTCGCTGGACTGACACTTTCATACAAGATTTACACTAAACCTAAAGTCTGTCAATACTAATCGATGATTCAAAATACTGACATCAATAAAGCAACTTTACCTAAACACGTTGCAATTATCATGGATGGTAATGGCAGATGGGCTAAGAAGCAATCTAAAATTAGAATTTTTGGGCACAAAGTAGGTGTCAAGGCAGTAAGAGATACTGTTGAAGGTGCTGCAGAGTTAGGTTTAAAATTTCTTACGCTTTATGCTTTTTCCTCAGAAAATTGGAATAGACCAAAAAAGGAAATCGACGCTCTCATGGAATTACTAGTAAATACCATTATTGATGAAACTAAAACACTAATGGATAATAACATTAGGCTAAAAGCTATTGGAAATTTAGAAGATTTACCATCCAAATGTCTTCAAAATCTAAACTCTACAATAAAAAAAACTGCCAATAATTATCATATGACATTAATATTGGCACTAAGCTACAGTTCAAAAAAAGAAGTTGCTCAAGCTGTAAAATGTATTATTAAAAAAGTACAAGTAGGAGAAATAAAAAGTGAAGATGTTAATGAAGATACCATACAAAATCATCTATACACAAACAATATTCCAGATCCAGAGTTATTAATACGAACAAGTGGCGAACAACGAATTAGTAATTTTTTATTATGGCAAATAGCTTATTCAGAATTATATTTTACTGAAATATTATGGCCCGACTTTAGAAGAGATGATCTTTTCGAAGCAATTGCAAATTACCAAAAAAGAGAAAGAAGATTTGGTAAAACAAGCGAACAAATTGAAAAAGAAAATGGTTAAGAATAGTATTTACATAACTATAATATATCTTTTTGTAAGTCATTTGACAATAGCTCAAGTTAGTCTATCTAGCACAAATTTTGACTACTCTAAACCTAAAGAATTTAGCGTTGGTGGCATTGATGTAGTTGGTACTAAATTTCTAGATCATAAAACACTTATTCAATTATCTACTCTTGAAGTTGGTTCGAGAATTATGATCCCAGGCGATAAGCTAACTAAGGCCAGCCGTATTCTGTGGAAACAGGGACTCTTCTCTGATGTACAAATTCAAGTTAAGTCTATTCAAGGAAACTCTATTTTCTTGACACTATTTCTAGAGGAAAGGCCTAGACTGTCCAAGTTTAAATTTGAGGGTATAAAACGCTCTGAAATTGATGCTATACGTGATAAAATTAAGCTAGTAAGAGGTAAAATCATTACTGATAATGTAATTATAAATACAAAAAATATTATTGCTAGTCACTTTAAAGAAAAAGGTTTTTTGAATGTGAATACTGTTGTAAGTCAAGTTGAGGATACGCTGACAAAAAATCATGTTATTCTAGTATTAGATATCGAAAAGGGCAAAAAAGTAAAAATCGGAAAGATTGACTTTAAAGGCAATGAAGTATTTTCTGATAAACGATTAAAACGTTTGATGAAAGACACAAAAGAAAAGAAATTGTTCAGAATTTTCAAAGCATCGAAATTTTTAAATGAAGCCTTTGAAGACGATAAAGAAAGAATCATTTCTAAATATAACGAAAAAGGACTAAGAGATGCCAAGGTTATTAGCGATACTCTAGTATACAACAATGAAGAAGAACTGCTTGCTATTAACTTAGAAATAAAAGAAGGTAAAACATATTATTTTGGAAACATTACTTTTGTTGGAAATACTAAATATTCGAATAACGAACTTGCTACATTAGTTGGTATAAATAAAGGTGATATTTTCGACCAAAGTATTCTCGAATCTCGAGTTTTAGGCAGTCCGGATAGTAGAGATGTTCACTCGATATATCTTGATAATGGTTATTTATTTTCTCAAGTAACTCCTATAGAAACTGAAATTCGAAACGATACAATAGATATTGAGGTAAGAATTTATGAAGGACTTCAAGCAAGAATTAATAGAGTTTCAGTAAGTGGCAACTCTAAAACTAACGATCACGTGATAATTCGTGAGATACGCACAAAACCGGGCGATTTATTTAGTCGTTCAGACATTATGCGTTCACAAAGGGAAATTGCAACTCTTAACTATTTTGATCCTGAAAAACTTAATATAGATGTTGAGCCCAATCAAGAAGAAGGAACAGTAGATTTAAATTATGTCGTTGAAGAAAAGTCCTCCGATCAAGTAGAATTACAAGGAGGATATGGTGCAGATAGAGTTATCGGTACATTTAGAGTATCATTTAACAACTTTTCTGCAAAAAATATATTTAAAAAAGGTGCATGGTCGCCATTACCATCTGGTGACGGGCAACGTCTTAGTCTATCAGCTTCGTCAAATGGAGTACAGTTCCAATCCTATAATATTTCATTCACTGAACCGTGGCTAGGAGGTAAAAAACCAAACTCATTGACAATTGGCGCGTACCATTCGATTACATCAAATGGATTAGATAGAGATGATGAAAATAGAGGTGTTTTTAAAGTAACTGGCGCATCTTTCGGACTTGGCAAACGCTTGAAATGGCCTGACGACTTCTTCACACTTTATCAAAATATTAGTTTGAAAAAATACTTAGTTGATCAATATAGCTTTGGTAATTTTGATGATGGTACTTTTTATAATATGTCTTATTCTTTTGTTTTAGGCAGAAATTCTGTTGATCAACCTACGTTCCCAAGAAAGGGTTCAAATATGAAGCTATCTATTCAACTAACGCCTCCCTATTCTGTGTTGGATGGAATTGACAATTATTCAGAATCTGAAATCCAAGACTTAAATACATGGGTAGAATACCACAAATGGAACTTTGGTGCAAATTGGTTCAATAGTCTTGCTGATAAATTAGTACTAAAAACAAATCTTGAATACGGTCTAATTGGAAAATATAGTGACAATAAAGAGCTGACACAATTTGAGCGATTCTACGTAGGTGGTGACGGACTAAGTGGTTATGCTGTTGATGGAAGAGAAGTAATTGCATTAAGAGGCTATGAGAACAACTCGCTTTCGCCAAGTAATGGTGCAACTATTTATAACAAATATACTTTAGAACTTAGATATGCGTTATCATTAAATCCACAGTCTCCTATTTTTGCTCTTGCATTCTTGGAAGCTGGTAATACATGGAATATGACGAATAAATTTAATCCATTTGATATCAAACGTTCTGCAGGAGTTGGAATACGAATGACAATTCCAATGATGGGAATTATGGGCGTAGACTGGGGTTATGGCTTTGATGAAATTCCAGGTAGCCCATCATCAAGTGGAAGTCAATTCCATTTTTCAATTAATCAACAATTTTAATACTTTAGCACCAATGAAAAAGTTAATTCTAATCTCACTAATATGTTTGAACTCTATAGGTGTCAATGCTCAAAAGTTTGCCTATGTTGATTCAGATTACATCCTTGAACGAATGCCGGAATATGGTTCTGCACAAGATCAATTAGATAAACTATCACTAAATTGGCAAGAGGAAATAGAAGAGCTATACCAACAAATTGACCAGCTATATAAAAAATATCAGGCGGATAAAGTTTTACTTACTCAAGAGATGAAAAACAAAAGAGAAAGCGAAATCATAAATAAAGAAAAAGACGCTAAAGAATTACAAAGAAAAAGATTTGGTCCAGATGGTGATTTATATACCAAACGAAAAGAGCTAATACAGCCCATACAAGATAAGGTATATAATGCCATACAGGATTTCTCTAACGAAAAAAGGTATGATGTTATTTTTGACAAATCAAGTAATTTAATCATGCTTTTTAGCAACCCTAGCTTAGATAAAAGTGATGATATTTTAAAAATTTTAGGCTATAAATAATTTATTAATAAAAACACTAAAACAATGAAAAAAGTACTAATGACGCTAGTTTTGTCCTTAGCTGTAATATTTTCGATTCAAGCTCAAAGTAAATTTGGATACCTCAACTCTAACGAGTTGTTGGCAATGATGCCAGAGAGTCAATCTATGCAAGAGGAATTACAAAGTTATGCAAAAGGCTTAGAATCTCAGTTAACTGCTATGCAAGCAGAATACGAGAAAAAAGTGGTAGAATTTCAACAAAATGAAACTTCATACACTGACATAATCAAGGAAGATAAGATTAGAGAAATTGAAGGAATACAACAACGTGTTGTTGAGTTCCAGAAAAATGCTCAACAATCTTTAGCAGAAAAAGAAGCTGAATTGTTTACTCCAATAAGAGAAAAAGCTATGTCTGCTATAGACGAAGTTGCTAAAGAAGGTAATTTTACCTTTATATTTGATTCAGGAGCGGGAAGTTTCTTATATGCTGCAGAAAGTGAAAATGTACTAAACTTAGTAAAGTCTAAATTAGGACTATAACAAACAATTTATCATTTTTAAAAAGCAGTTTTAACAAACTGCTTTTTTTATGTTATTTTAAGAAAATGAATAATGATTATCCAATCGGTATTTTTGACTCAGGTATAGGAGGGCTAACGGTCGCTAAAGCTATTCGCTCAGTTTTACCTAATGAAAGTTTGCTTTATTTTGGGGATACAAAGCACTTACCTTATGGTGAGAAATCGGCACATGCAATTCAGGAGTTTTCAAAAAATATCGCTATTTTTCTAAAACAAAAGAATTGTAAAATGATTGTTATTGCCTGTAATACAGCATCTTCAGTAGCTTACAAAACCATAAAAAATGAATGTCAAAATATTGAAATTATAAATGTCATAGACCCCATAGTCAAGCGCATTACGACTTGCAACGATACATATACTGTAGGTGTTATTGGAACAAAGAGAACAATAAATTCAGATATTTATCCTCAAAAAATAAAATCTATAAATCAAAATATTAGAGTTAAATCATTAGCTACCCCCCTACTAGCTGCTATGATAGAGGAAGGTTTTTTTAACGATAAGATTAGCCAAGCTATAGTTCATAATTACCTAAAAGATCCAGCTCTTGAGGCAATTGATAAATTAATTTTGGCTTGTACACATTACCCACTTATTCAAGACGTAATAAGGAGCTTTTACCCTCACGAGATAGATATTATTGACTCAGCCAGTCATGTTGCTTTTCACATTAAAGAAGTTCTAAGCAACAAACAATTACTCGCTACTCAAAGTCATAAGCATAGATTCTATGTTTCAGATTACACACATTCTTTTGAGAAGTCTGCAAAATTCTTTTTTGGAGAAGACATTCATTTGGAAGAGATTAGCTTTATTCACTAAACCAAGAGGAGTACATCACATAATTGTTGGAAATACCTTCAATTAGTCTAGCTGTTTGTTCTTGGCTAAGGCTTTTTATTTTTTTAGCTGGTACACCAGCGTAGATACTACCGCTTTCAACCAGCGTTCCTTCTAATACAATAGCGCCAGCAGCAATAATAGAATTACTTTCAATAACTGCACCATCCATAACGATAGCACCCATACCTACCAAAACATTGTTGTGTATAGAACAGCCGTGAACCAAAGCGTTATGACCTATGGATACATTATGACCAATTTCGGTGGCATGTTTTTGATAAGTACAATGAATAACTGCACCGTCTTGAATATTTACTTTATCGCCAATCTTTATATAATGTACATCGCCTCGGACTACGGCATTAAACCATACACTGCATGATCTACCCAGTACAACATCACCAACAAGGGTAGCATTTTCTGCCAAATAACAACCCTCTCCAATCAAAGGAGTTTTACCATTTAGTGTTTTGATTAGCGCCATAATTTTATTTCCAAAGATAAAAGAATGGCGTAACTTTGCGAAAAATCTTTATTATGACTAAAATACCTACATCATTATATAGTGAAGCAACGCCTAACCCTAGGGTAATGAAGTTTACGGCTAACCGCATGTTAGTTGATCAGAGTATATATGAATTCAATAATAGAGCCGAAGCCTCAGCATCTCCTTTGGCTCTAGAATTATTCGGCTTTCCTTTTGTGGAGAGTGTATTTATCAGTAATAATTTCATTTCTGTAACCAAAAAAGACAATGATATACAATGGAGTGATATTATTTTGGAAATGCGTGAATTCATTAGAGATTTTCTGGTCAATGGAGGAAGTGTTATTAACAATGATGCTTCACCAAAAAAAAGCAAGACCATTACTCATAAGGAAGAACTCAAAAGAGAGTTTAGTGATATAGAAAAGAAGATTGCTGATTTATTAGATGAATACGTGAGGCCGGCCGTAGAACAAGACGGTGGATTTATTTCGCTCAAAAAATTTGAAAAAGGTATCGTAACCGTATCTTTACAAGGTGCATGTA
>CAXFOQ010000020.1:0-19124 GCA_964004705.1 uncultured Flavobacteriales bacterium
TATTTGGATAAGAGATTATGGGCAAAATACAGTCTATAAAAATGAGGTTGGCGAACCCATTTTAGTGGATTGGATTTATAATAGAAATAGACCTTATGACGACTTAGTGCCAGAAAAAGTAGCTGAATATTTTAATATGAATATGCATAACACTACTCAAGCACCTTGGGACTTAATGGCAACCGGCGGCAATTTTATGAGTGATGGTATGGGAACGGCATTTTCCTCTGAATTAATTGTTGATGAAAACAGCGGCGGATATGCTTGGGAAGGATTTGATGGTAACGTTTACTATCCTAACCATACAATTGAAGAAATAAATAACACTTTAAAAGTTTTCATGGGAATCGACAACTATATAATTATGGAAAATTTGCCCTACGACGGCATACACCACATTGATATGCACATGAAACTCCTTAACGAAGAAACCCTATTAATAGCCGAATATCCTGAAGGCGTAGCTGACGGACCACAAATCGAGGCTAATATCCAATATATCTTAGAAAATTATAATTCTGCCTTTGGTACTCCTTATGATGTTATTAGGATTCCTAGTCCTCCAAGCTCATCAGGTAATTATCCTGATAATAACGGATATTATAGAACTTATACCAATTCGGTTTTTGTAAATAATACAATATTAGTACCTTTTTATAGAACAGAATATGACACCATAGCACAACGCATTTACGAAGAAGCTTTACCAGGATACAATATAATTGGTATCGATGTAGATAATCAAGGTCAAAATTTAATTTCCTATAGCGGTGCAATACATTGTATTACCCATTCGGTGGGCGTTAATGAGCCCTTACTGATACAGCATCAACAACACGAAGACACCTATTCAATAGAACAATATAATTTGTCAGCAAGTATCCAACATCAAAGTGGTATAGCTTCAGCTACTTTGTTTTGGACCACAAATTTGGAGCAAGGTTATCAATCATTAAGTATGACTAATACAGACGGAAATAATTGGTCGGCCTTAATTGAGGAAAACTTATCAGCACCAAATTCTGTTTACTATTATATTGAAGCAACCGCTAATTCTGGCAAAACCCTAAGTCGTCCATTGCCTGCACCAGATGCTTATTTCAAATTCAATATTTTAGAACAAAATAATGCTTCATTAATTCAAAATAATATGACTAATATTGAAATGAGCGTCTATCCTAACCCAGCAAGTGCTATAACTTGTATTCCTGTTAATTGTGTGGAGTCTTTTGAAGGTCAAATCAGTCTAACAGATGTTTTAGGTAAAGAAATCACAACTATTTATGATGGAAACTTTTTAAGTGGATTAAATCAATTCTTTATTGATGCTAATGATTTTGCAAAAGGAATGTATTTAATTGTTTTAGACAGTGAACAAGGTCAAATTAGACAAAGACTTATCATTCAATAATTGTACTACCTTCTTATAGCCTCAACAGGATCAAGTTTTGATGCCGATAATGCTGGAGCAATACCAGAGATTATACCAATTATTGCAGATACACTCAAACCTAAAGCAATATTTTCAAGGCTTAAGTCAATAGAAAAACCAAAGAAATTAGACACAAATTGAGTCAGTAAAAAGACCAAAGTCAAGCCTAGAACACCTCCAATTAAACACAAAAAGATAGCTTCAAACAAAAACTGATACAATATAAAACTGTTCTTTGCCCCTAGAGATTTCTGTACACCTATTTGTTTAGTTCTTTCCTTTACAGAAACAAACATAATATTTGCAATTCCAAAACCACCTACTAAAATAGAAAATCCTCCAATAATCCAACCTGCTAATCCAATGACTGAAAATACACTATCTAACTGACTACTTATCAAACTTATTTCATTCATAGCAAAATTATCCGGCATTTTGGGCTTAAGTCTCCTCAAAGAACGCATAATACCTGTAAGTTCATTCATTAACTCATCATTTGAAACATCGGTTTTTGCTTTTGCTAAGATGGCAGGATTACTAAAACGCTTATTCATTAATTTATATCCAAAAGAAACTGGTATAACAACAGCATCATCCAAAGAGTTGCCGGTTATATCTTCTCCTTCTTTAGAAAAAACACCAATAACAGTAGCTTTTTCACCATTGATCTTAATTTCCTCTCCTATATTGTCCAAATCATTCAACAAGGAAAGTGCTATTGTATGTCCTAATATTATATAGTTTTTTGCCCCATCAACTTCTAGCTCAGTAAAATATCTGCCATAAGCTAAATCAAAATTTCGAATTGATTTCCAATGGTATGAAACTGCCATAACGGTTACACCTTCAACGCTATTGTTAAGATATTTAAGCGTTCTATTTGCACTAATCATAAAGGCTATAGACTCTGCTTTTCTTGACTTTGTAATTAACTTGTTCATTTCGCGAATTTCTACCTCTGGCCTTCTCATAAAATCCCACCATTTGTACTCACCACCATCTGAAGTACCCCAAGGCCATTTTTGAATATAAATAACGTCACTTCCTAACTTATTGATACTATCACGAACATTTTTCTCTAAAGAATCAACAATTGTAAAAACAGTAATAACTGATAAAATTCCAATGGTTACTCCTAGTAAAGACAAAAAAGTTCTCAATTTATTACTAACGATGGCATGCCAAGCAAAACGAAAACTTTCAAAAAAAATACGAAGTAAAATCATAATGAAAATTGGTTCATAAAGATAAAATTTTTTGAAGGAATTGAAAGTTATTAACAAACAGGAAAAAGCTTTTAATAGTGGTTGATTGAAAGATGTTATTTAGGTAATATTGCAAGATAAGACCATATATAAATGAACAAACACATTCGGCCCAAAAATGCATTAATATCTGTTTTTTACAAAGATGGATTAGCCCCTATTGTTGAACAACTCAATCGATTAGGTGTAAATATTTACTCTACAGGAGGTACTCAAACATTTATTGAAGAACTTGGAATAAATGTCCAAAGAGTAGAAGATCTCACTTCATACCCCTCAATATTGGGAGGTAGAGTAAAAACACTTCACCCTAAAGTTTTTGGTGGTATTTTAAGTCGCCGTGAGTTAGAATCTGATAATAATCAACTATTAGAATATGACATTCCAGAGTTTGATATTGTTATTGTTGACCTATACCCTTTTGAAGAAACTGTTGCCTCTGGAGCTGACGAACAATCTATCATAGAAAAAATTGACATTGGTGGCATCTCATTAATTCGAGCAGCAGCCAAAAACTTCAAAGATGTAATAGTCATTTCTTCAAAAGCCGATTATTTAGAATTTCATGACATTCTAAAAGAAAAAGAAGGTACTGAAATTGAAGACAGAAGACACTTTGCATCAAAAGCTTTTAATATTTCATCGCACTACGATTCTGCTATATTCTCATATTTTGATGATGGTAATACAGCCTTCAAATTCAGCATGCCTAATGCTAATAGCTTGAGGTATGGAGAAAACCCACACCAAAAAGGTACATTTTACGGTGATCTTGAAGGCTTTTTCGAACAACTCAATGGCAAAGCACTTTCATATAATAATTTACTTGATATAGATGCCGCAATGCATCTCATCTCTGAATTTGAGGACACCACATTTGCCATCTTAAAACACAATAATACTTGTGGAATTGCATCAAGACATAACTTAAAAGATGCCTACATGGCTGCTCTAGCTGCAGATCCTATTTCAGCTTTTGGCGGTATACTAGTTTGTAATGTAGAACTTGATGAGCAAACTGCCCAAGAAATCAACACATTATTCTGCGAAATTATTATTGCTCCATCGTATCAAAAAGAAGCTTTAGAAATCTTGAAATCCAAGAAAAATCGCATTATATTAGTGCAGAAGGAATATAAGTTACCAAATATACAGTTTCGAACTATTTTAAATGGTGTTTTAGAACAAGAAAAAGATTTAGCTATCGACCGAGCTGAGGGTATGAAAACGGTGACAAAAGAAGAGCCAACAGCACAACATTTGAAAGACTTAGAGTTTGCTAGTAAAGTCTGTAAAAATACTAAGTCGAATGCTATCGTTCTTGTAAAAGACAGACAACTCTTAGCAAGTGGTGTAGGTCAAACTTCTAGAGTTGACGCCTTAAACCAAGCAATTGAAAAAGCCAAGTATTTTGGCTTTAATTTAGATGGCTGTGTAATGGCTTCAGATGCATTCTTTCCTTTTGCAGATTGTGTAGAAATTGCACATAAATCAGGTATTAAAGCAGTAGTTCAACCTGGTGGATCTATAAAGGACAATTTATCTATTGACTACTGCGATAAAAATAAAATAGTCATGGTAATGACTGGAACAAGACATTTTAAACATTAAAAAAATTAATATGGGATTTTTCGATTTTATGACACAGGAAATTGCTATTGATTTAGGTACTGCAAATACTCTTATTATACATAATGATAAGGTAGTTGTTGATGAGCCATCAATTGTAGCTAAAGATATTATACTGAATAAAGTTGTTGCAATAGGTAAAAAAGCTCAACAGATGCATGGAAAAACCCACAAAACTATAGAAACTATTAGGCCGCTAAAAGATGGTGTTATTGCTGATTTCTCTGCTGCAGAACAAATGATAAGAGGAATGATTAAAATGATACCTAGAAGAAAAAGTATATTCTCGCCATCATTAAAAATGGTTGTCTGTATACCCTCAGGTATTACAGAAGTTGAAAAGAGAGCAGTAAAAGATTCGGCTGAACATGCTGGAGCAAAAGAAGTATTTCTTATTCATGAACCTATGGCAGCAGCTATTGGTATAGGCGTTGATGTTCTTGAACCAAAAGGAAATATGATTATTGATATAGGTGGTGGAACTTCAGAAATTGCAGTTATTTCATTAGGTGGGATTGTAACCGATAGATCTATTCGTGTAGCCGGAGATAATTTTACTACCGATATACGTATTTATATGAGAAATCATCATAACATAGATATTGGTGAACGTATGGCAGAAAAAATAAAAATAAATGTTGGTGCTGCACTTCAAGAATTAGAAGAACCACCAGCAAATTTTGCTGTTCATGGAAGAGATTTGATGAGTGGTATTCCAAAAGAAATTATAGTTACTTACAAAGAAATTGCCCGAGCTTTAGATCAAACTATTTCGCAGATAGAACAAGCTGTTCTTGCTGCCTTAGGTCAAACACCTCCAGAGCTTTCTGCCGATATTTATAATACTGGTATTTACCTCACTGGTGGAGGCTCTATGCTTAGAGGTCTTGACAAACGCATATCTTTAAAAACTAAATTACCCGTCTATGTCGCTGAAGACCCACTTAGAGCAGTAGCCAGAGGGACAGGAATTGCGTTAAAGAATACTGAAAATTTCCCATTTTTAATTCGATAAATTATTGGATAGAAAATGCGCAATCTATTAGAGTTTATAAATAAACATAATCATTTACTATTATTCATTTTTTTAGAAAGTTGTGCTTTATTTCTAATTTTTCAAAATAGTCAATTTCATAAGTCAGCATTTTTAAATTCTACAAATAGTGTAACAGCAAACAGTTTTACTGTAATTAGTTATATTAGAGAATATTTTTCACTAAAAGAGATTAACAATTTGCTACTAATTGAGAATGCGAAATTAAAAAGTCTTATTAGCTATCAAAACACTGACACTATAAGTAGCTCTGACCCATTCCAATATATTTCAGCAACAATTATAAATAACTCCGTAGCAAAGGCTAATAATTATTTAACACTAGATAAGGGTAAAATCGATGGTGTTAAAAAAGGAATGGGCGTGATTTCTGAAAGAGGTGTTATAGGAATAGTTAAAGAAACCTCAAAACGTTACAGTACTGTACTGTCAATTTTACATAGCCAAAGCAAATTGAGTGTTGCAATCAAAAAAAATAACCATTTTGGCTCTTTACAATGGGATGGTATAAGCTACAAAAAAGCTCGAATATACGATGTTCCATCTCATGTAAAGTTAAAAATTGGTGATACTATTATAACAAGTGGTTTTTCTCATATTTTTCCTTCAAAAATAGATCTTGGTATAATCAGCAAAATTGACACTGAGAATGACGACAAATTCCATAATATAAGAATGACTTTCATTGAAGATTTAAAACAATTGAGGTATGTCAATATATGTGAGTCTATAAATAAAAATGAAAAGATTAATTTAGAAAAATCACTAGATGAATAATGTAATAATAAAACATAGCATTCGATTTATACTTTTTATCTTCTTGCAAGTATTCATTTTCAATAATATTCTTTTTATGGGCTATATTAATCCCTATGTTTATCTTTTTTTTATAATATTATTACCCTACAATAAGTCAAATAAAAATTTGAATCTAATTTTAGCCTTAGTAACAGGTCTTATTATTGACGCTTTTCAAAACTCCATGGGAATGCATGCATTTACATGTGTATTAATTGCTTATATACGTATCTCTATACTTTATAGACTTGTCCCGCAACTGAAAAATAAATCTCAAACTATTATAGAAGTTTCAATGAAAGAATTTGGAGTTCAGATATGCGTAATTTATACTACTTTATTAGTATTTATACATCATTTGGTATTGTTTACTATTGAAGCTTTTAGATTCGATATTGGTAATATTCTACTACGTACAATGGCTAGTGCTTTAATCACTTCTATCTTACTAATCATCTTCCAATTTTTAAATTCTAGAAATACATTGAAGTGAAAAAGTACGAAAATAGAACGTATATCATTGGTGGTTTTTTTGGCCTAATTATACTCATTTTCATTATTCGTTTATTTTCAATTCAAGTAATAGATGATAGCTTTAAAACATCATCAGAAAATAATGTAATAAGAAAACAAACAGATTACCCAAGAAGAGGACTGATTTATGATAGGAATAAGGAGCTTATCGTATATAATGAAGCGGCTTATGACCTTATGATTACCCCAAAACAAGCCATAACTATTGACACAGCTCTCATTTGCTCCTTGTTAGAAATTGATACTCTAGATCTAATTAAGCGAATAGAAAAGGCTAGAAATTATTCTATTTATAAAGCAAGTGTATTGATGAAACAAATATCTGTCGAAACCTATACCAAGTTACAAGAGAATATGTTTTTGATGCCTGGCTTTTTTGTACAAACAAGAAGCTTAAGAAAATACCCTTACTCAACGGCAAGTCATTTGCTAGGCTATGTCGGAGAAGTCAACCAAAGAATTGTCAAAAGTAATCCCTACTACAAAGAAGGGGACTATATAGGAGTTAGTGGCATAGAGAAAGCATATGAAGACAAACTTAGAGGACAAAAAGGTATAAAGCTACTATTGAAAGACGTACATAACAATATTAAAGGAAGCTTTAATGATGGTAAGTTTGATATCAAATCTAAACCAGGCAAAGACCTTCAGTCTTCCATAGATATCTTCCTGCAAAACTACGGAGAGTCTTTAATGAAAAATAAAAGAGGGAGTATTGTTGCTTTAGAACCCTCATCTGGAGAAATCTTATGCCTCGTATCCTCACCCAATTACGACCCTAATGTCTTAGTTGGGAGAGAACGATCAGAGAACTATTTAATTTTAAATGAAGATACCATAAATAAACCTCTTTTTAATAGAGCTGCTTTGGCGCAATATCCACCAGGCTCAACATTTAAATTGATAAATGCATTGATAGGACTTCAAGAAAAGGTCATTTATTCTGGAAGTAAATATAATTGTGATGAAGGTTATGTGTATGGTGAGGAAAAGCGTAAAATGAAGTGCCACCCGCACCGTTCTCCTTTAAATCTTATTGAATCTATTTCAAATTCGTGTAATGCCTATTTCTGTAATGTCTACAGGGGGATTATTGAAAAATACCCCAATACATACGAGGGCTATGACGTATGGCGAAACTATGTCACTAGCTTTGGATTAGGTAATTGGCTCAATAATGACTTACCAACAGGTCAAAAAGGCTTTGTGCCTACTGCAAATTTTTACGACAGAATTTATGGTAAAAATCGATGGAAATCATTAACTAACTTATCTCTTTCCATAGGTCAAGATGCTTTACTTACAACACCCATACAAATGGCAAATATGACTGCAGCAATTGCCAATAGAGGTTATTATTACACTCCGCATATCATAAAAAGTATTGAAAATGATAGTATTGATGATAGATTTAGAAAAGTTATTAGAACTATGATAGATTCCTCTCTATTCGAAACAGTCATAAACGGAATGCAAAAGGTTGTAGAAGATGAGGAATTAGGAACATCTAATATTGCTAAAATGGAAAATATTACCGTATGTGGTAAAACTGGAACTGCACAAAATCCACACGGAGAAGACCACTCTATATTTATTGGATTTGCCCCAAAAGATAATCCTAAAATTGCTTTGGCAGTTTATGTAGAAAATGGAGGTTGGGGCTCAACTTGGGCTGTTCCTATAGCTAGTCTTATGATAGAGAAATACCTCAACGACACTATTCAAAGAGATTGGTTGGAGAAAGAAATTGTTGAAGGAGTAATTGAATATTAATGCGTTTTAAAAGTCACATATTTGATAAAGTTGATTGGTGGACTGTACTTATGTACGCCGCATTAGTCATTATAGGCTGGTTAAATGTTTATGCAGCATTATTTAATGAAAACTATGAGCTGATTGATTTCAGTCAAAAGTATGGACGACAATTAATATGGATATCGATAGCCTTCCTAATTGCTATTTTCATTTTATTCTTCAATTGGAAATTTTTCGAAGGTTTTGCTTATCTCATCTATTTACTCTCATTACTAAGTCTTATTGGGGTTTTATTATTCGGTATAGAGGTAAATGGTGCCAAATCTTGGTTTGATTTTGGCTTAATACGAATACAACCTAGTGAATTTGCTAAGGTAGCTTGTTGCCTAGCCTTAGCGAAGTTTTTAAGTAGATTAAATATGAGCTTAGAAAAAACAAAAAATAAAATCATAGCAACAGCATTAATACTACTGCCAGTTTTCTTTATCACTTTACAAAATGATACTGGCTCAGCGCTTGTTTACTCAACATTCATATTAGTACTTTATCGCTTTGGGCTACCAGCTACTTTACTAATTATAGGCATAGTAACTACCATTTTATTTGTGACATCTATCATTGTTTCTAAAATTGTACTAATTATGATTTTATCGATTATAGCTATTTTCTTTTTTATAATCTCAAGTAGAAAACTTCGTGAGTTAATAATTATTTCTTCTTTATTGGTTATATGTATAGGATTTATATTCAGTGTAGATTATGCATTTGAACGTGTTTTAGAACCTCATCATGTAACGAGGATAAAAGTATTATTAGGACAAGAAAGCGACCCTCACGGTTCTGGCTACAATGTTAATCAATCAATGATAGCAATAGGCTCAGGTGGTTTTACTGGTAAAGGATACTTAAATGGTACACAAACAAAATTCAATTTTGTTCCTGAACAGAGCACAGACTTTATTTTCTGTACAATTGGAGAGGAATGGGGATTTATTGGCAGTACGTTTTTGCTATTACTATTTCTAGCATTTCTTTTTCGTTTACTTTACTTAGCTGAGCGGCAACGCTCTGTATTTAGTAAAGTATTTGGCTATGGAGTAGTGAGTATATTTTTCTTTCATATAGCTATTAATGTTGCCATGACAATAGGTCTAGCACCTGTTATTGGGATTCCATTACCATTTATTAGCTACGGTGGCTCATCACTTTGGGGCTTTACGATTCTATTATTTATTTTTCTCAACCTAGACTCGTATAGACTTCAAGTGTTAAGATAAAAAAGCCCCAACGAAACGTTGAGACTTAAACTTATTTATACAAAATTCTAATAGAATTTTGCTCTATTATCTTTAACATCAAATAACTCAACTAGAGCTTGATAAACTTGATAAGATGATCTACCTTTTAGGTTATTTATAATCGAATTTTTAGCATTTGAAAAATCTGAATTTTCAGCAGCTGGAATGACTTTATCGACTTTTAGCACAAAAACTGCATTTTTGCTTGCAAATACTTCAGACTCCTGGCCTTCTTCTACTGCAAAAGTGGCACCAACAAATTCAGGTTGATCTCCTAAATTAGGGACTTGTGTACTCGAAAAATTTAAACCTTGGACAGATTTAATTTTAGAACCATAGTTAGATGAAATTTCATTTATTGAAGAATAGCTAGATATCTCTTCTATTAATATTTCAGATTTCTTTTGGTTGCGAACTATAGTTTCAACTTCTGCTCTAATATCTTCTAAATCTTTCAATCCATCTTTTTTAATCGAAGTAAGCGCAGCAACAACAATCTTATTTTCAAATTCAAAAACGTCTGAAACATCCCCAACTTCAGAATTGTAAGCCCACTTCACTAATTTTCTTGGATTCTCTAAACCTGGAATGCTTATTGTACTTTCTTGTAGCTCATCAGCTATTCTTTTAGAAAGATTTTCTGCTGATGCAGAAGCATCAAATTGCTCATAGTTAGAATTTTCAGCAGCAAATCTACCTGCTTGAGCAAATATATTTTGATAAGTCCTACTACTATATGTTATTTGTCTATCCAAGTAAGCTACTTTATATTTTTCTAATGATTTAGATTTGTCAAGAACTTCAATTAAATGTGTTCCATAATTATCTTTTGCAATAATCAAATTTCCTGTTCTGCCTGTAAAACAAGATTCAGTAAATTTGCTTGGCATTTCTCCTTCAGTAATCCAGCCAGGTGCACCACCTTTCAAGGAAGTTGTTTGATCTTGTGAGAATTTTTCTGCTAATTCAGCAAAAGACTGTCCCTTAGAAATAATATTTTTTATACTGTCTATTTTTGCGTCAGCATCATTAGTAGTTATTAAAATGTGTCTAGCCTTAACAGAATCAGGTCTTGATGCTTTATCGACAAGTTTGGCTAGTCTAAACGTATTTGCGAGTTTGTAAGGACCTATAATTGTTCCTACTTTAGCTGAAGATATTGACTTAATTTCATCTGTTAACTCTGCTTTAGTAACAAACACTACAGGATTAAGTATATCAGAATTTTTTCTTACAAACAACTCATCATTTTCCGCTTTGTAAAAATCAGATTTAATATCTTTTATCCAATCTTCAGCATCTTTTCTATCTTCGTCTGATGGATTAACATTAAAAACAACATACTCAATTGATCTTGATGAGGCTTGTTGATATTTGGAGCTATTTTTCTTTATGTAAGATTTTAAATCAGATTCAGTTATTGATATTAAACTATCAGGAATATTATGAAACGGAATTTGTATAAAGGATACATTTCGCACTTCTGATTGATGTTTTTTGGTTAGCTGTGCTTCCCAATCAGAAACCGACATGCCTTTAGCTACTAAAGCGTTATACTTATTGTTTTGTCTTTCTTTGAGTAAATCCTTTTCAAACTTTAACCATCTTTCCAAAGCCCCTCCAGTCTCATCATTATTTATGTCTTCTTTTAAATATTGTAATAACCCTCTTCTATTAAATTGCCCATCCTCAGTTTTAAATGAATTAACTATTGCCGGATATGGATTATCCCCCTGTACAATATCAAATAACTCAGTTGAAGTTACTTCGAGTCCGAGATTATTATATTGGTTGTTTAATATCGTTTCTCTTACAACTTGATTCCATACCGAATTTCTTATTTGATCTACATTGACGTTTGGGTTAGAAACTCTTTGTGCATCTATGGTTGTTTGAACTCTTTGTTCAAAGGTATTATATTCTATTTCAACATCACCGACTTCTCCAAGTGCATCTGGAGAATTATAATCAACTCCAAAGGCACTAGGGTCAATAACAAAAGCAAAAAGTGCTAATCCAACGACAACTAATATTAAGCCAGAGCGTTTTCTAATACTATCTAATCTTATCATACATAAATTTTTACAAGTTGGCGAATATACAAATGTTATATGAGATATAAAAAAGTAAGCTTAATCTGTTTTGCTAATAGTTACGGCTTCAATTTTAGTTTCAGTAACTTGATCAATGACTATTCTGTAATCTCCAATTTTGATTTCAGTAAATTTCATAGGAATTGTTTCTAATTGACTAATTAGCAAACCACCTAAAGTTTCATATTCATCTGATTTTGGTAAATCTAAATGATACTTATCATTCAAATAATCTATCTCTAAACGAGCGGAAAAACGATAGGTTGTTTCATCAATCTCTATCTCTAAATCTTTTTCACTATCGTACTCATCTTCTATCTCGCCTAAAATTTCTTCAACAATATCTTCTATGGTAATCATACCAGATGTACCTCCAAATTCATCAACTACAACTGCAATTCCTTTACGCTCTTTAATAAACAACTCTAGCATATCATTAGCCATCATACTTTCAGGAACATAAGAGATAGGGATTAATATAGATTTTATATTTTTAGGTGATTTGAATAACTCATTTGAATGTGCATAACCAATAATATTATCTATATTCTCTTTATATATGAGTACTTTAGATAGTTTAGTGTCAATAAATATTTTAAGTAAATCTTCTATAGTCTTAGTCACTTCAATAGCAACAATTTCTGTTCGTGGTAACATACACTCACGTATCTTTACACTTGAAAAATCAAGAGCATTTTGTAAAATTTTGACCTCAACATCTAAGTTTTTATAATTAGATTCACTTGAATGAAATTTAAGATATTCTTCCAAATCTAACTTGCCAAACACATGTGAATCTTCGACTAGAACCAAACCAAATAGCTTAAGAACTCTTTTTGATAAAAATATTATTACACTTACAATTGGTGCTAATAGATAATAAAAAAGAGTTAATGGAAACACTAGTATTCTCAAAAATCGATTGGCATTTAATCTAAAAAATGCTTTGGGGATAAATTCAGCAGTAACAAGAATAATAGAAGTTGAAATTAGTGTTTGAATCAACAAAACTATGAATGAGGACTGTGTATACACTTGTATTGTAGGCTCTAAAACTACTGCCATAGTTATTCCATAAACTACTAAAGAAATATTATTTCCTACTAACATAGTAGCAATATATTTGGATGGTGAGTGTAAAATTCTTTGCAATAAACGTGATACTATGGAATTAGATTGTTTATCTAACTCAAGTCTCAATTTATTAGACGACAAATAAGCTATCTCCATTCCAGAAAAAAATGCTGATAGAAGTACTGAAAATGAAATGATTACAAAACTATTCATTAGTATGATTAATTTTGATAACACCTTTTATTTTTTGAATAGTATATTTTGAAAAATTTTGATTAGAAACTAATCCTTCACCAAAAATAACTTCATTTTCTGTGGATATTTTAACAAATTCATCAGTAAATATTTCTTCTTTTTGTTTATTCCAATTCAGTTTTTCTGTCTCTAAAATATCCCCATTGATATTACGAACCACTACGTTATTTTCAACTACCATCAATTCATTTTCATCATCAATAATTGCATAGTCAGAACTTAACTCGGACTCTTTTTTACCATTAATATCAAAAAACTGAACCCTAAGACCATCTTTAAATTCAACGTATTTTTTTTCATCAGTATATCGATTCATTAGTGTGGCATTTAACAACACTCTAACCTTAGCTGAATCGCTATAAACAATTTCACATTGCTTGATGGTTTCTATTGGAAAAGAAGCGTAATTTTGAATAGAAATTTCATGAATTTTTTCCAAATCATTAGAACAGGCCATTGTAAAGAATAATAATACTAATAGCTTAAATCTAAATAGAATATTTGATAGCGGTATTATAAGTAATTATTTAATTCTAACTTTTGTTGATTCGTTTATCCAGCAACCAACGATATACGTATCTCCTTCTTTATATTTATTAAAAAAAGCGTCTTCGGTAGTTGGAAGATACTTTCTGTAAGAAGCAATCTTCTTATTAGCTAAATCAGCTAATGAACTATCCATATTTTTTGCTGCAATGAATTTGTCAATAGCGGCAGAATATAGCATAGCAGACTCAAAGGAATTACTTCCGCATTCATTGGCAGAAGCAGCATAAATATCACCAATTAATAGCATGGATTTACCAAATTTCGGTCTTATTTCTAATGATTTTAACGCATAGTCCCTAGCTGTAGATTTATTTCCCGACTTGAAATAAGCTGCCGACAAACCATAAAAATATTTGGCTTTGTCATCATTAGTCTCTGAAAGCTTTAAAGCATCCTTGAAAAAAGTTATCGCTTCAATAGGTTTATTTTTCTTAATTGCAAGGTTACCCATATTGTGTGCTGATAGTGCTGAAGGCTCTATTTCATGTAATTGTTTTGCCGCTAAGAAATATATTTCTGCATCCGTACAATCTTTTTTGTCAAGAACCTTTACAATACGTTTTAGTAGATTTATACTGTTTGGCGTTTCTTGATATTTGGAATCAAACATAGCTGTGAGCTCATCACAATTGGCTACATTCGAAAATAATTTTTCTACATTGTCAGCAGCACTCACATAAAACTTTTTACTTTTTGAATCTTTTGAAATATTAACATCAAGATAATCTGATACTGTAGCATATACCTCAAGTAATTGTGCTTTATCAAGGCTGTTAGCTTGGTATTTTTTAAATGCAGCTTTGAAATATGAAAAAAGTGCACCAGCTTTGGATTTAGCTTGCTGCCCTTCCACTGACTGCCTTAAATAGATAAAGGCTCTATCTAAATCAGAAAAAGAATGCTTAATCATATCAGAACCTTTCAATCCTAAAACATAATTTTCTTGACCAAAATTAACAATTCTATTGTCGTATAATGTTTCCAAAGAATCCAAATATGCTTTTTGTAATTCTAAATTACCTTTATTTTCCTTTATAAGATATTTATAAATTTTAGCTCCATCTATATATATGTTTTTAGTAGATTTAGGACAAAGTATGTAAGCTTTTCTCCAATGAGTCAAAGCATCGTCATAATTTTTTTGTTTGACATAATCACTTAATAGATTTATATTTCTGATACATTGAATACTATCACTACCAAACTTGTTATCGACGAAATGATTAGCACTAAGTGAAATTGATAAAAACGCTGAGAATAAAAACAATAATTTTTTCATATTTAATCGTATTTTCTTTTCATAAACCATGTGTCGCTAAAAATAAAACCTATTTTGAATCTAGCAAATGTCTCTTGTATTAAGCTATCATCAGTTGTTCCCATTTGGCCAAGTTCTGCTGACAAATTAACTAAAGAACCACTTCTTTTGAGAGGTAATCCAAATCCTAATGTTATGGCTTTTTCATCCAATTGCTGATTTTTCAAATTCAAATATGTTTTATAACTATATATACCTAAACGATAACGAATCATTTTATAGTATCTATTAATAGATTTTTTATCTGGTACAAATTCAAAGCCTAAAGCTAATCGACTGCTATTTTCCAAATCATCATTGACGCCAAATAAATTATATTCTTCCCAATTATCGCTTTTGTAATCAGCCATTATTTTCCATTGCTCATTACTCAAAGATAAACCAAAACCCATAGAAGTTGGCAACTCTAATGAGCCGAATTGCTGGTCGAAACTTATTGTGTCTTCTATCAACTCAAACTCACCGCCACTTCTAAACGTCTCAATTAGTGACGTTTTCTCAGCAGAAATTTCATTTTCATTATTGATAGTAAATCCTAATACTGAGTTCCATTTTCCTAATTTAGCCTTATAAATGAAACCAAAATCAAAATAATAACCATTGATATTGACATCTTCATTAATTTTTGTGTTAAAAACACTTATATCGTCAAATAAAACTTTTCTGCTAGAATTTAGATTACCGAATAGATAATTTAGGTTTGCGCCAATAGATATGTTCTTATTGATATTTACAGAATTACCAAAATAAATACGTGTAATCCCACCATTTCCTTCAAATAAAAGGTCTGCTGAAGGGTCTATGCTGACATCAGAAAAAGAAAAAGACTTCTCAGAATAAGGTAATAGTCCTAAGCTCGTTCCCCAAAATTTTGATAATGGAAAAGAAAACATTAAGTAATTGAAGTTTGTAGAATTAACAACTTGATTTTGAGTGTTTGTTTGTAGAAGTTTTGTTGTATGGATTCCTCCTGTTTGCATAGTAAAACGCTGAGCAAAGACTGAAGAATAAGAGGCTGGATTGCTAACATTGATAGTTAATGGGTCATAACTAGCTATACCAACGCCACCCATTGCCGACTGTGTAGCCGAAGAAAAACTTTGTAAATCGCCAAGACCAAAACGAGAATATGGAGAGTTTGATTCATTTTGTGCTGATAGTGATAAAACTGTAATCACAAAAGCTAAAATCTTAAAAATACGATTCATTATAATCTAAAATTTTATTTAATCCTTCCATTAATAGATTTGGCTTTGCAAATATGGTATTTTTTAATCCCTTATCAAAGAATTTAGCGTTGCCACCAGTAACAATTACTTTTATATCTGGATATTGATTTTTATAACGTTGAATTATACCATCTATTTCAACAAATACACCATTTATTATTCCTGAATGGATAGACTCCTCAGTATTAACTCCTGTAAGCATAGCTGTATCTACACACTCTAGTAAAGGTAATTGACTTGTGAATTGATGCAATGCATTATATCTCATTTGTATCCCTGGTGAAATACTACCCCCTAAATACTCTTTCTTAGAGTTAATTAAATCATAAGTTATACAAGTACCCGCATCGATAACTAACACATTTTTATTAGGGAAATTTGTTATTGCACCAACAGCTAAAGCTATTCTATCGTTACCTAAGCTAGTCGGTGATTTATATAAAATCTTAATTGGTAGAGGGGTAGAATTATTTAATAAAACGAAATTCTTATTTGAAAATAAAGTTTTAAAATTAGACTTATTTTTTACAGTTGAAAGTATTAATCTATCACATTTAGGCAATAATTTTATTACAAAATTTAAATCAATGTTATTATATTTTGAAACTAATGTATCATTATCAAATAAAGCTAACTTTACAGATGTATTTCCTTCGTCTAGTGTTATTTTTCGCATAATAAAAACAGTTCAAATTTAATCAAATCAAAAGCATGATAAAATTATTTGTGAATTAGATTTTTTTTTACATTTGCAGACCTACAAGGTGCTATAGCTCAGTTGGTAGAGCAAAGGACTGAAAATCCTTGTGTCCCCGGTTCGATTCCTGGTAGCACCACTTAAGCGGAACAAATCTCATTTTGAGAAATTTTTCCGCTTTTTTATTTTAATAGTTAGACATAATCTTTTTAGTCTGTTATATTTGTTAATATGTTAAAATACTTGATTACATTATTAATTCCCGTAATAACTTTTTGCCAAGAAATTGATATAAAATCAAATAAAATTGACAATAATCAAATAGTAAATGATTCAATCGCACTCAATATGCTAATTAATTTAGCTGACTCACTTTGGGATCAAGAAAGTTATGATTTATATGAAGATGTGTATTTAGAAATCGAAAAAAAGTTTAACAAATCAAATATTAATATTAGTGATTACAATAAAGATTTAATTTCTTACAAATTAGGGCAATTTTATTATGGTCTGTTCTATGATTATGATCTTGATAGTTGTGTTTTAGGTGAAAAAGCATACAATTATGTGTATGAAACTAGATCATTTGAGGAAGCTGCACAAATATTACTTGACTTGACTTTGTGCAAAAATCTGTATGATAACAAATATAATGAGTCGATTAATCTCATACTAAATCATTTTTTAATTTTAGATTCATTAAGCGATAATCTTTATTATGATTTTAATGATGAAATTATATGGTCACTTAAAAATAATCTAGCAGTATCATATTATAATTCTGATCAATTTGACAAGTCAAAGACAATATGTGAACAATTATTAATAGAGACTAAAGCTTTAGACACATCTGATATTTGGTCGGATATTGAAGATCTTGAAATAATGAATTTTATTAATTATGCTAATACATTATATAAAAAAAATGAACTGAATAAATCAGAGAAATATAATCTAAGAGTAATAGAAATAATTGATTCATTAAATCAAAATGATATTTATTTGAGTACTAAAAACATGGTTCAAAGGAATTTAGCTAATGTATTTATTTTAAGAAATGAATATGAAAAAGCAAGTAAATTATTATATAATGTTCAAAACAATGAATCTGACTCAACAAATAAAGCTATTCTTTTTTATGACATAGCAAAAATTCAAACAAAACAGAAAAAACATGAAAGTGCGATTAAAAATTTAAAAAATAGTATAGTTTATTTTGAAAATAGCGAACATTACATACTGTTTGATGCTGTGTATTTATTATTTGAAAATTATTTATTGTTAAATGATGCTCTAGCACTAGATGTTTTAGAAGAATTAATAGATAATAAAATTAATATTCTTAAAAAAAATGAATGTTTTCTTACATCAGAAGCTAACTTATTAGAACAATCAGAAATTTTAGAACTAATTCATTATCATATAAATTTAAACAATAATAAAATTAAAACTGATTATTGGTTTTTTATAAAAAATAGAGATTTGAGTTTAGATTATAATTTTTACAGCCAGCTAGACAAATTTGAGGAAGAAAAACTATCAAAATTAAAAGAAGAACAATCTAAATTATATGCTTTACAACAAAAGTCTTTTATTGAAAATAATAACGAAGTTAATTACTCAAACTTGTTGTCTGACATAGAGTCACAGTATGCTAATATTTACAAAAACATAAATTGTAGCGAATATTACGATGTAAATAAGATTAAAAATTTGCTGGAGCAAAACGAGGTATTAATTGATATAGCTAAAGTTCCAACATTAAATTTTACAAATTTAAGTAAAGATAATTTTAGATATTATGCATTAATAATTGAAAAAAATAAGTCTACTAAACAAATTTATATTGGATCTTCAGATTCATTAAATTATTCATACGATTTATATGAATCATTTATTCAAGGAAGATCTGAAAATATTGATTTAAATAACATTGCCTATGACATAATGTTTAGTGCAATTGATTCTTCGATAGAAATTGATAAAGAAATTATATTTTTTCCTGAGGGAGTCTATAACTTCATAAATCCACTAACTTTATTTAATAAGAGCCAAAATAAATATCTAATGGATTACAGAAAATTGAGTAATATAAATAATTTAAATGATTTAAAATTAAGACAAAACAGTATTAAAAATTTTGA
>CAXFOQ010000021.1:0-18551 GCA_964004705.1 uncultured Flavobacteriales bacterium
TAAATGCAAACCTTCATTCCATAAAGCTAAGGCATTAATCAAAGGGAAAGCAAAGAACATAATAGCTACTGTCAACAGAAATTGCTGACGACTCACTGAGTTAAAATTTAATGACTTAGATGTCAGATAGGCAAATAAAAAAGGGGTAACAATAAATATCCCAATAGAGTTAAACGCTTGTAAAAACTTCAAGGATTGGATAGTAGCTACATTTTCAAAGTCGTTTAGAGAAGGGGCGTCAATTAGGCTAACGGCTATCATACCTAAAGCGTTGAAGACAACAAAACTAACAAATAACAACATCAACAAAATAAAAACTTGCTTTATGGGTACATAATCTTGATAAATGCCTTTAAGATTCATATCGAAAAATAAATTAGTTAATTTTGCAAAAATGAGTGTAAAGATAGGTAATATCGATTTAGGTGAGTTTCCATTGCTATTAGCACCTATGGAAGATGTCAGTGACCCACCATTTCGTGCATTGTGCAAACGCTACGGGGCCGATGTTATGTATACCGAATTTATATCTTCTGAAGGTCTAATACGTGATGCTGCAAAAAGTACTCAAAAATTGGATTTCTTCGACTACGAACGCCCACTAGCCATTCAAATTTTTGGACACGATATAGACTCCATGAAGCAAACTACCAAAATATGTGAGAAGGTAAATCCTGACTTCATAGACATCAATTACGGTTGCCCAGTAAAAAAGGTGACCTGTAAAGGAGCTGGCTCGGGCATACTCAAAGATATCCCTAAGATGGTATCCATGACTAAAGAGATTGTCAATTCTACTTATTTGCCCGTAACCGTGAAAACACGATTGGGCTGGGATGATAATAGTAAACACATCGTTGAAATTGCTGAACGACTACAAGATGTTGGCATCAAAGCTATCGCAATACACGGTCGTACACGTAAACAAATGTATAAAGGAGATGCCGATTGGAGTCTTATTGCCGATGTTAAGAACAACCCACGCATGTATATTCCTGTATTTGGAAATGGTGATGTGGATAGCCCACAGACTGCACAACTAAAACGTGAAAAATACGGTGTTGATGGCATTATGATAGGTCGTGCTGCCATTGGTTACCCTTGGATATTCAATGAAATAAAACACTTTCTAAAAACAGGACAAGAACTACCTAAGCCTACTATGAAAGAACGCATAGAGGTATGTAAAGAGCATTTAGGATTTTCCTTAAAATGGAAAGGTCCAATCTTAGGTGTTGTAGAAACAAGACGACACTACACCAATTATTTTAAGCATATACCAAATTTTAAAGATTACAGAATGCGATTAGTGACGGCACAACAGCCAGAAGAACTTTTTGAGATTCTTAGCGAAATAGAATGTACATTTGGAGATTATGAATTTGCTTAAATGAAAGAAACACGCATCAATAAATATTTAAGTGAAGTAGGCTATTGTTCTAGACGAGCTGCTGATAAACTTATAGAACAAGGTCGAGTGACCATAAATGGCGAAGTGCCGCTTATGGGGACTAAAATATTAGAAGGAGATAAAGTGTGTGTTGATGGCAAGGCCGTAAATAAGTCAGAAGAAGCAGCTGTCTATATTGCCCTAAACAAACCTACTGGTATTGTATGCACTACGGATACAAGAGTAGAAAAAGATAATATCATAGACTACCTCAACTATACTAAACGTATTTTTCCCATTGGTAGGCTAGACAAAGCAAGTGAAGGGCTTATACTTTTAACTAATGATGGAGATATCGTTAACAAAATACTAAGAGCCAGAAACAACCACGAAAAGGAATACATTGTGCATGTCAATAAAAAAATTGACGCTGACTTTGTGAGTAAGATGAGTCAAGGTATTCCAATTTTGGACACCATTACTCGCCCTTGTAAAGTCAAAAAGATAGGAGATTACCGTTTTAAAATTATTCTGACTCAAGGGTTGAACCGACAAATTCGCCGAATGTGTGAATACTTAGGTTATCATGTAGTAAAACTCAAGCGTATTCGTATAATGAATATACATCTCGATTTGAAATTGGGTGAGCATCGTCATTTGAGAAAATCTGAACTGGAAGAGTTAAATCGTCTGATTGAACCCTCTTCAAAGACGGTTTAGAAATAGCGTTTAACCAACTGCCTTGCTGGTATTAGACTAGCTATACAGCCAATTCCAAAGACTGTTGTAAGCACTAATAAAATATCTAAAGATTCTATAACAACAGGATAACTATCTACTACAAAAGAGCCGTTTCCCATTTTTATTAGTCCGAACTGAATTTGTAGCCAAGCGATGAAAATACCCAAAATTAAACCTGTAATTGCCCCAACAGCAGTCGTTAAAAGCCCTTCAAAGAAAAAAATACGCTTAACCAGTTGAGGCGAGGCGCCAAGTTGAAAAAGCAGTTTTATATCGTTCTTCTTTTCTATCATTAGCATTGTTAAAGCTCCGATAATATTAAAGGTCGCTATGACAAGTATAAAACTCAAAATGATAAATACCGCTAATTTTTCAGAGTTTAATATCTTATATAAAAAAGCATGTAGCTGGTATTTACTCTTAACGCTAAACGACTCGCCTAATATTTCTTGTAAATTGGTCTGAATCGTGGATATATCGGCATCAGTACAGCGTATTTCCAAAGAGGAAGAAGACAAGCTATCTCTATTTAGTACTTCTCTAACAAAAGCAATATTGGTTAATACATATTCAGCATCAAAATCGGACTGTATAGCAAAAACGCCTACTGGCAAAATACTTTTTTGAATGAAGGAGTTTTCTGGTCTTAATAAGTTCTTCTTTTCTCTGTCTGGTATATAGACTTGCAGTTGGTCAAATATATTTCCAATGTTCATAGAAAGGTAGTAAGCCACCCCCTGACCCACCACTGCCGTATGTTTAGCTGAATAAATGTCTAAATAATCGCCTGCAATGAGCATACTATCCACAGCATTAATGGCTTTGAAATTAGCATCAACTCCTTTAAGAGTAGCGATGTATTCTTTGTCTTGGTAGCGTAACAAAACTTTTTCTTCCAACACTTCAGAATATAAGATAGCATTATCATCGAGGTAATTTTTAGCCTCTTGAAAGTCTGATACTTTGCCATCTAGAACACTTACTTTTATCGGTGGATCAAAAGAATTGTATAGCGACAAAATAAGTTGTTCAAAACCGTTGAATACCGATAGCACAAGAATCAAAGCAGCAGTACCAATGCCTATGCCAATCATAGAGGCCAAGCTCACATAATGAACGACATTTTTGGACTTTTTAGAGAACAAATAACGCTTAGCGATATAATAGGCTACTTTCAATATTACTTTAATAAATCTTCTATTTGTTGGGAGTAATCAACAGAATCGTCAAGAAAAAACTTCAGTTCGGGTACTTTGCGCATTTGGTTGCGTATGCGTTCCCCTAATTTTTTGCGAATAGCATAAGATTGCTGATTCATTTTAGCCAATAAAGCCTCTTTGTCTTCTGTGCCAAAAACACTGATGTATGCTCTAGCGATTGATAAATCAGGCGAAATTCTAACTACCGTAACGGACACTAAAGAAGTGCCGATTAAGTCTCGTCCTTTGAGTTGTAATATTTCTGACAAATCCTTCAACAACTGCCTAGAAACTTTCTTCTGTCTTGTACTTTCCATAGAACAAAGATAAATTTTTAGAACCTTAAAAAGAGCAATTTAAATACATTTGCATTATGAAGGATTTTTTAAGGGTGTTACGATTTGCTAAACCTTACTGGATATATGCTGTATTCAATATTGTGTTTAATATCCTTACGGTACTCTTTTCCTTGGTTTCAATAACGATGATTATTCCTTTCTTAGGACTATTATTTGGCACTCAAGAAAAGGTTTACCATGCACCGCCTTTAACCTTTAGTACAACATCTATTACAGAAAATTTCTACTTTCAAATTACACAAATCATAGAGGCACGAGGACAAATTGACGCCTTACTTTTTATATGTGGTCTGGTACTGGTTATGTTTTTATTTAGAAATCTGTTTCGATACTTAGCCTTATTTTTTCTTTCGCCCATACGCAATGGTGTGGTGAGAGATATGAGAAATACTTTGCACAAAAAGGTACTCCATTTGCCCCTTGGCTATTACACCGAAAAGAGAAAAGGCGACATCATTGCACGTATGACTACAGACCTCGTGGAGATAGAATGGTCCATTATGAGTTCTTTAGAAATGATTTTCAAAGATCCGCTTAATATCATCATCTTCTTAGCCAGTTTAGTTTTTATTAGTCCTGAGCTAACCGTCTTTGTTATTGTATTATTTCCTATTGCTGGATTTCTCATTGCTCGTATTGGCAAAAGTCTTAAAAAATCATCTGAGGAAGGGCAAAGTAAGATGGGAGAAATATTGTCAAATATTGAAGAAAACATTGGTGGATTACGTATAATAAAAGCCTTCAGAGCTGAACATATCATACAATCCCAATTTGAAAAAAATAGCGATGACTATCGTAAAACTATGACTAAGCTTTTACGCAAAAAAGATTTGTCATCTCCTATGAGTGAATTTTTGAGTACAATAGTACTTATTTGCGTAATGTGGTTTGGTGGTCAGTTGGTTTTAGGTAGCGAAAATAGTCTATCGCCCGAGGCATTTATTGGCTACATCGCTATATTTTCTCAAATCATACCCCCTGCCAAATCCTTTACTACGGCCTTTTACTATCTTCAAAAAGGAAGTGCTTCATCTCAAAGGGTAATGGATATTTTAGAAACGGAAAATAGCATTAAAGACCCTAAGGTTGCTAAAGGTAAAGGCTTTAGTCAGCAGTTGAGTTTTAATAATGTTAGCTTTCAGTACGACACTCAAGCTGTTTTGAAGAACATCAGTTTCGACATAAAGGTAGGGCAAACCATCGCTTTAGTGGGAGAATCTGGAAGTGGTAAATCTACTATTGCCGATTTATTGGCTCGTTTTTACGATATTGAAAAGGGAGAAATTACAATTGATGGTGTCAATATTAAAGACTTTAAACTTACTGACTTGAGAGGACTGATGGGGATTGTTTCTCAAGACTCTATACTGTTCAATGACAGTATATTTAATAACATCACTTTAGGCCATGAAGATGCTAATATGGACGATGTTATTGCCGCTGCCAAAGCCGCCAATGCTCACGATTTTGTGATGGAGATGGCTGAAGGCTATGACAGTAATGTTGGCGAGGGAGGCAGTAAATTATCTGGCGGACAAAAGCAACGTCTAAGTATTGCCAGAGCTATTTATAAAAACCCTCCAATACTCATACTAGATGAGGCCACCTCATCACTAGACACCCAGTCTGAAAAATTGGTACAAGAAGCCTTGGGGCAACTCATGAAAAACAGAACCTCTATAGTCATTGCCCACCGACTTTCTACCATTCAAAATGCCGATAATATATTAGTAATGAAAGGAGGAGAAATTATTGAGCAAGGTAGCAACCAAGAGCTTATCCAAAAAGAAGGACTTTTTAAGCGTTTACAAGACTATCAAAACTTGTCTTAATTTTTTTATATTTCTTATTATCTTTGAAGCTGTTAACTATTAAAGAAAAATGATTCGATTATTTTTTATCCTTTGCCTAAGTGTTAGCATAGCTTTTGCTGACAGTGGCGACACGACTACAGTTCAAGTACATGATAATGTCGATATGACTTGGTATGGCCATTATAAAAATTGGGGTGAATTCCCAACAGAGGGTTCGTTCCGAAAAGTGTTGATGCACTTCGATATGGGTTGTGCCTCAACAGGATGTAGCGGTTGGGATTATGACGTACATATCCTTCTTAGAAACAGAACTAATAAACTAGACTCTAACCTTGTTTTAGCCCCTAGCTATAGCTTGGATGGTTCTAATCCAGAAAATATACAATTCAGCTACAGCCCCACCTATGTGAGTGCTTGGGACAGCATAAGCGGGTATATGGCCATCGCCAATGATTCGCTAGTATTGATATTCTATCAAGATGCAAATGACCCTTTTTTAGCGACTGACACTCAATACGTCTATGCTGCAAACTACTTCAACATGGCTTATGATAGTACTGGAACAGTTATTGATTCCGTATGGGTAGCTGCTGATACCACTTTATATTTGAGCAATACCGACACCTACAACGTCTATGAAATTATAGAAGATTTTGAACTCGGTAGAGCCATTACTCCTTATGGCACATATATGAACCCTGCCAACAGCAGTTATGGCACCAATGGATACGATGAAAATTGGAAGCACCGTTTCACTTACGATGTGACGGACTTCCAACACCTACTCAAAGATTCTGTTGAAATTGATGCTTTTTATTCGGGTTGGAGTAGTGGTTTTAGTGTAACTCTCAACTTTGAATTCATAGAGGGAACGCCCCCAAGAATGCCACTAAGTCTAAGCAATGTATACAAAAATGGAGCTGCAGGCTATAGCTATACTAACTCAGCCAATTTTGAAAGCCAACAAATGCCTGAAGTCAAAGTCGCTACTTCTCAATATGCCTCTAGCTTTAAATTACAATTTGTGCCATCAGGTCACGGGCAAGCAGGTGAATTTACACCTAATGTCAGTTATACTGCAAAAGTAAACGGTTCGGTAGTAGGTGGAGAAACTATCTGGAAAGACGATTGTGGTTTCAATGCCATTTGGCCACAAGGGGGTACTTGGATTTTTGATCGTGCCAATTGGTGTCCAGGGGAAGCAGTACCCATCTACAACCATGAGATTACACCTTATGTCACTTCCGGTGATACTGCTCTAGTGGATATTAACTTTAGCAGTTACAACCCTAATGGAGATGCTTCATACTCTTGTGCTGTTCATTTCTTTCAATACAAAGAACCCAACTTCGAATTAGATGCTGAAGTAATAAATATTATTAGCCCTTCTTTAAAGGACCAATATTCTAGGCTAAATCCCGTATGTACTAATCCTATCATAAAAATAAGGAATTCTGGTGCTCAAGAATTAACCGCATTGACTATTGAATATGGTGTTAAGGGTGGGACAATGCAAACACAACAATGGACGGGCAACCTCAAATTCATGCAAGAAGAAGAAGTTACCCTTGGCGAAATGATTAACGATGGCAACCAAAACACCTTTGAGGTAACAGTATCTAATCCTAATGGAACTACAGATATGCACAGCGATAACGACTTCATGTCATCAGATTTTGAGGACGTTCCTGTTTACAAAAATCAATTTTTGGTGCGTTTGAAGACGAATAACTATGGCAGTCAAAATTCATGGAAAATAGAAAATAGCCAAGGTGAAATTATGTACTCCAATGGCAACTTTGCTAGTAATACACTAAACACCGATACTGTAATTTTAGGCAATGGCTGTTTCACTTTTACCCTTGAAGATACGGGTGGTGATGGCTTAGACTTTTGGTATTGGGATGCCTTGTATAATGATGGAGAAATAGATCAACCTGATGGATCAGGCTACATCAACTTCATGTATTACGATACCATTTCAATTTTCAAAACCTTCCACAAAGATTTTGGCTCTCGAATTGTGCATTCTTTTAGAGTACAAAACGCCACTTCTATAGATGAGCAATCTTTGGATAAATTTGAAGTGTACCCTACACAAACTAATGGGCGAGTACATATAAAATCGACAGCAAGTAATGAAGAGAAAAACTTGCAACTGTTCGATGTTAAAGGTCAATTACTACTACAAAAACAATGGTTTGAGACAGAAACAGATATTGATTTAAGCAACTTTTGCGAAGGTATTTACTTCATCAAATTCAAGACTGACAACTCTTTGCAAACGGAAAAAATTATATTTAACAATTATTAAATTTTTCATTTGTCTTTTTTGATATTTTTGTTTCGATGATTAAACCTTCCTATTGCAATAGTTTAATAGAATATTCCCGTTTTCGTACCAGAGAAGTTATGGTGGGTAAAGTAGGTGTTGGTGGAGATAACCCCATACGTGTACAATCCATGACTACTACAGATACAATGGATACGCAAGCCACTGTAGAACAAAGTATACGTATGATCGAGGCGGGCTGTGAAATTGTACGTATCACTGCACCGAGCAAGAAAGATGCCGAAAATCTACAAAATATAAAAGATGAATTGAGGACAAGAGGTTACGACACCCCCTTGGTTGCCGATATACACTTCACGCCCAATGCTGCCGAAATAGCTGCACGTATTGTAGAAAAAGTAAGGGTAAACCCGGGCAACTATGCCGATAAGAAAAAGTTTGAAGAAATAGAATATACCGACGATACCTACCAACAAGAATTGGAACGTATCAAAGAACGCTTTGTGCCCTTAGTACGTATCTGCAAAGAAGAAGGTACTGCTATGCGAATAGGCACCAATCACGGTTCGCTGTCGGATAGAATACTCAGCCGTTATGGCGATACCCCTCTAGGTATGGTAGAATCTGCCTTAGAGTTTTTGCGAATTTGTAGAGAAGAAGATTTTCACAACATCATCTTGTCTATGAAAGCCAGTAACACCCAAGTAATGGTTCAAGCCTATCGTTTGCTCATTAAGAAGATGAAAGAGGACGGTATGAATTACCCTTTACACTTGGGCGTAACAGAAGCTGGAGAAGGTGAAGACGGACGTATAAAATCTGCCGTAGGTATAGGCACACTCTTAGAAGACGGCATAGGCGATACCGTTAGGGTATCCCTTACTGAAGAACCCGAATACGAAATTCCCGTAGCTCGTGATTTGGTGGACCGTTACCAAGACAGAATAAAGCATGAAGCTATTGCTGAGGTAGAAAAAAACCCCATTGATAGCTACAACTACCAAAGAAGAAAAAGTAGCTCAGTACTTAACATTGGCGACAAGCAAGTTCCTATTGTGATGGCAGACTTTTCATTGAAGAAAAACATTACACCATCCAGTTTCTTTGCCTTGGGTTATCGTTATTCGGTGCCCACAGACAAATGGAACATTAGCGATATGGCATGCGACTACGTTTTTTTAGGAAGTGAAGAAATTGACTTTGACATACCAGGAACTTTAGGCGTCATTTACCATCACGATACTTGGCTCAAGCATAAAGATAAGCAAAGAGTCTATCCCTTTCTGACCAGTAAGAACTACCTTGAGGGCGGTGTCTTTTCTGAACAGATGAATTTGGTTTACGCCTGTTTGGAAGATCTCAATACCGAGCTAATTAGTCGACTCAAAACAGACCCAACTATCGTATTACTCATTGATACTTGTAATGCCCACGGTATGGCAGAGCAAAGGCGTTTGTTTATGGAATTGATTAATGCCGATTGTCAAGTACCCGTAATTATTGGACGTGCTTACGGTGGGCTTTCTGAAGAAAAATTACAACTACAAAGTGCCACCGATATTGGGGCTCTTTTGTTAGACGGTCTAGGCGATGGTATTTTTATTGCTGCTGAAAATTGTGGCAGCGACCAGAATATCAACCATATCGCTTTTGGCATATTACAAGCTACACGAACACGTATCTCAAAAACAGAATACATCTCTTGCCCATCCTGCGGACGTACACTATTCGACCTACAAGAAACGACTGCCAAGATTAGAGCTAAGACTAACCACCTCAAAGGGGTAAAAATTGGTATTATGGGCTGTATTGTTAATGGACCAGGAGAGATGGCAGATGCTGACTACGGCTATGTAGGTACAGGTGTAGGAAAAATAACACTCTACAAAGAAAGAGAAGTTGTACAACGCAACATTCCAGAGGAACAAGCCGTAGATGCCCTCATAGACCTCATTAAATCTTATGGCGATTGGGTAGAGGCAAAAAGTGATTAAAATTTTATAAATTTATATCAGAGAATTGTTTAGCCCCACAAAGGTGTAGGATAAACGCCCTTCTCAATTTGTTCGGCAATAGCCGCCACCGCCATAGGCTTATCTTCTTTGTAAGTAACTCCAAACCAAGTGTCGGTAGTAGGAATAACCTTAACCACCATAGTCCCATCATTAATTTTATCGGTTACAATATTCGGAATATAGTACTCTGCCTTGGGGTCTTGAGCATTGGCCTTCATAAAGGTATGAAGTCCTTGTTCTATCTCAGCAAAAATGGAAGGGTGAAAACCCCAATAATTCATAGATACACTAGCTTTAGGGTTAAGCTCTGCGCCACCATCTTCACCAACACTATATTCTACTTTACCGTCCACTTTGGCAATCTTAGTACGCTCAATTACTTCTATAAGGCTACCACTTTCATTGACTTCACAAACTCCCCTATTCACCGTGCCGTGCTCCGATAGGGTATTGTCCAAAACATAGCCCAACATAGACATGACAGAAGGTGAGCAGTCGTTTTGTAAAAAGTCCACCATTATCTTAAAGGAATTGTTACCGTAATAATCATCGGCATTAATCACCGCAAAAGGCTCATTGATAAATTCTTGAGCCACCAAAACAGCGTGAGAAGTGCCCCACGGTTTTTGTCTTTCTACCAAATCTACCCCCTCTAACTCTACTTGCACAGGCTGATAGGCGTAGGCTATGTCTATCCTATCCTCAAACTTAGAGAAACGAGAGCGAAAAGCTTCATCAAACTCTTGGCGAATGACAAAAACTATCTTGCCAAAACCCGACTGAATTGCATCATAAATAGAATATTCTATAATGGGTTCTTCATTTGGTCCTATACCATCGATTTGTTTAAGTCCACCGTAACGACTACCCATTCCTGCTGCTAAAATTAATAGTGTTGGTTTCATTGATACACAAAAGTTAATTCGCCACAAAAGTAGGTAAATACATTGGTAAATTATCTAGATATTCAATTAAATTCTACCAAAACTGAAATGATTTCTATGCGTCTTTCTCGTGCCGCTTTTATGCTATAAACCGAGTTCCTTCTGTCCATTGGATTGTCACTCACGCCTATACTAACTTGGGTTTCCCCCAAAGGGAGTTCGCTAATCTGTAAGTGTCCGTTTTGAAGGTAAGCTAAGAGTGCCCCATCATTGTATTGCATAAGGAAGTTTTCTACGCTAGAAATACGGCGTTTTGCTAATAGGTTGTTGTAGTCGGAAGCTGTTAAGGGAGAGGTATAGCCTTTTAGCTTTATCTCGATTTTAGCCTCCAAAGATAATGCCCTTTCTAACTGCTCGGCAAATTGTAGCAGTTGCTCATGACCTTCATATACGGTTTGTTCGAAGAAATCACGCATCTGACGTTCTGTAGTATTTCTGGCTCTACCTGACATTACCGAAGAAAAACGCTTGACGTATTCCTCTTTTTGTGCCATAAAAGAATTGTAGGCATCGGTATAAGTTTGAGTAGTGACGCTATCCCTCGTCTTGGGGTTAGGCTCGTCGTTATGAAAATACAAACTCAAAGGTAAGTTCAATTGCATGGCGGTGGCTAAGCTATCTACCTCAATACAAACACACTCCACGGTTTTTACAAAACTGTAAATATCGTTGCAACAGCTTTCTTGGCTAATGGTCTGTGAGCCTAGCCTGTTGGAAGATAAAAAGCCCAGATGAAAACTGTCCATCAAGGCAACATAATATAAATCGTTGGCACTGCTGTTAAGGGGTTGTCCTACATTTTGTACTAAACCCCATTGTTCATTCCATACCGATTTGAAAATATCTAAGCCTCCTATACCGGGGTGAAAGTCTGAACTGAAATACAAGACCTTTTCAAGCGAATGATAAAAAGGAGTCACTTCTTTGCCAGTCGTATTGATACCGTTACCTAGATTTTGAGCTTGTCCTGTCATAGGCACAAACCAAATGTCTAAATCGCCAAATCCACCCACCCTATTGGAAGCTATAAACAAGCCTTCTACCCCATTCCACAAAGCCCATTGCGGATGGGTGTTGTTGCTGTAAGGCACATTAAAGCGTTGGTCCATAAGTTGAGGCACAGACCACAAGCCATTGCGGTACTGACTGCTGTAAATCTGACAGACCATCTCGCCTTTCTGATTTTTACACTTGGTAAAATAGGCCTCCTGACCCAAAGGACTGAAGGTAATGTTCGCCATGTGGTAGCTTTTGTCGTTGAATAACTTATACAAATCGGCAACAGCCCCATCTCTAGAAAGCATCAATTGAGAACGGTGACCGATATATAACTCCTCAGCCAAACCGTCATCAGCTACCATAGAAGAAAAATATAAGCTGGTATCACCCAAAGGAAAAGGTGCAAAATCGGAATAGCTGGAGTTAATGTGCTCACGCATAACTTGGACTTGAACATCTTCACGCTCTTTCATAGTCAATGCCATCTGAGCCCCTTTCCATTCCATCATAGCCTTTCTATACCAATAATCTGAAGGGCGTAAACTTTCATCTAAAAATTGTTTTAAATAGCTGGAGGCTTCCTCGTACTGAGCAAGGTTTTTGTGCAAAACGCCTAACCACAATAAGGTGTTGGGATAAAGGGATACTTGCTTACTTTCAAGGACTTTTTCATAAGCCATAATCCCTTTACTATACTGATTGGTTTGTCGGTAACTTTCTGCCAAAGGATACCAATCGCTAAAAGATGTACTGTCCTTTTGAAAAGAGAGTTCGTAGAAATAAACGGCTGAAAAGTAATCTTGGGTGTTGTAATAAAAATCAGCTTCGGCATCAATTTCTCCTTTTTTCTGAGCGAAAGAAAAGCTAGTCAAGAAGACTAAAAGGTATGTTAGGATATATTTTTTCATAAGAAGGCAGGGCAGGTTTTGTACTTGGGCTTGGATAATACTTTGGACTGTATAATGTGAGCAAATGACAATTCCCAAGCTCCCAAATAATTACTAGCTGGGACTAAGTCGGAGGTGTTCCAATCGTAGCTAAAAGCCACCTGCGATTGCTCAAACTGTATGCCAATTAAAGACGTCAATGCATCTCCAAAACGGTAATAACTACCTAGCTCAAGGACTATGTATTTATAGTAGTATTCGCTGATATCAAAACTAATCTGTGAGCCTAGCACAAACTCCCTTTGGTTTTGTTGGCTGGTATAATGAATGAATGGGCTGAGCTGCCATTTTTCATTCAAATCGTAATCTAAACTGCTGGAAAATTGATGGCGAACAGCTAACTTATCTTCCGATGATATAAAAGAACGGTTTGGACTATTGACGTGAAACAAAGCATAAGCGACTTTCAATTCACTAGAAACAAAACTGAAAGTTCTATTGATGCCCATTCCTATGTCCATGTAATTCTTGGTTTCTGTACTGATGGATTCGCCATCATCGATAAATATCAAATCGGAGTAGTCAATACGACGTTGTGCAAAGCCCAACTGAACCCCCAATTGCCAATCTTGTAAAGAACGAGAAAGGGAAAGGTTAAATTGTGTGAGTGACAAGCGAGAACTCCCCGATTGGTCACGAAGAAACTGAAGCCCTAAACCCCAATTTTCTATGGGCATATCCAAGCCCACCGAAGTTGTACTGAATGGAACGCTTACACTCGCCCATTGCTCACGCTGGTGGGCCGTAATACGATAGTCTCCATCGAAGTCAGCTGTCAAAGCGGGATTGCTAAACAAAGGGTTATTATACCATTGGCTAAAATGTACATCTTGCGCCATTAAAGTAGTGCCTATACCAAGAAATATGAGTGCTAATTTCTTCATCGTATCAAGCTAATATTACCTTTTTTGAAAAAGGAATTTTGTCCTCCTATACAGCCAATATTGAGGTGGTAATCGAAGACAGAAGAAGGTTGTAACTCTCCTTTAAAATAGCCGTCCCAAGGCTCTTTTTTATCTTGAGTGTAAAAGACTTTCTGCCCCCATCGGTTGAATATATTGAGCTCAAAATCTTGAACGATATTCAATTCATCTTTGATTCGGAATTTTTCATTCAACAAATCGCCATTTGGAGTAAAAGCATTGGGAATAAGGATATTGTCTTCGCTACAACATGCTTCACTCAAGGCAACATCTATTCTTCCTGTTTCACTGCACCCAAATTGCCTAACTTCAATATAGTATTTGCCAACAGTAGAAACTACTAAAGTATCTTGCTCCACAGCTGAAGAACTTTCCAAAGCTGTTGTCCATATAATTTGTGCTGAATCGCTGGTTTCTACCCTCAAGACAATGGGCAAACCGCATATTTCTGAGTTTGCAGAATAATCCAAAGGTACTTTCCTAACTGCTACATACTGACTAAGTGTATCGAAGCAATTATCAGACTGACCTATGAAATAATAGAACATAGAATCTGTAGGCGAGGCATAAGTGCTAGACTCTGAAGAATTAGCTATTGCAACATTGGGCGACCATTGATAGGTAAAACCGTCCATTTCAGTTGCTTGTAAAAGTACGCTATCGCCTTCACAGATAAATAAGCTATCCAATTCTTGGTATTTATTTTCGTCTATGTAAATATTCTTGATGATACTATCCACCAAATTACAGGAGGTAGGGTCGTTAGTAACGAGTAAGACTTCATAGTTTCCTACCGCCGAAAAGGTATGAGTGGGTGTCATTTCGGTAGAAGTTGTGCCATCTCCAAAATCCCAATAGTAGGAGTTGTTTTCTCCTAAACTCAGATTTTCAAAAACTACAGTCCAATCGCAAGTCAATTCTGGAGCATTGAAATTAGCAACAGTCAAAGGGAAGTCTGGATCAAACTTAAAGACTGCATTATTACAACTCGCCCCATTGGTATTGGATACGGCATTGTCAGTGGTAGGGAAATCAGAAAAACCCCCACAACCCGCACAAACGGACTGATAAACGATGCCTTTTTTATCAAAACGACTTGTTCCACCATCTACGTGTTCGGCAGCTTGATCCCCTCCAAAAAAGGAAGCGAAGGACAAGGTGTTAGCATCGTCCTCAAAAATAATGAGGTAGAAATCACTGCCGTCCGTTTCGTCTTGAAAAGCATCAAAAGTAGTCACCAAATCGGAAGTGCTACCACCAGGTCCTAAATGTATGGAATCGTTGGTAGTGCCTCCCCAACCCGAACAATAAATCCTATTACAAGCATCGACTAAAAAAGCCGTAGGAGAAATGTCTATTCCTCCACTTCCAGAACCAAAAACAGTAGAGAAATCTAAGGTGTTAAGTTCTGAATTTAGCTTACTTACAAACTGCCCACTGTTAGGCTGAGAAAATACTGCATTAAATATCAAGGTGTTGTCAGGAGCTAAACTTTGTCCAAACAAATACACTTGATCCAACTTATCCAATTCTATAAAATAGGACTGATCGTATTGGTCAGAACCGTAATAGGTAGAGCTCAAAAGTGTCTGGCCATCTTTAGAAAAATGAGATACAAAAGCATCTACTGAACCTCCTAAATAATCTGTTGCATAAGCCCCATTGGTAGTCGCTAAATTATCAGACGATGTGCCTCCACAGGCGTACAAATCGTTATTGGAATCAAAGGCTAATGAATACAAGGCATCGTCACTACTGCCACCAAAATATGAACTCCATTGAATGGCACTCAAATCCAAATCTAGTTTTACTATTATACCATCTTGACCTCCATTGATAGCGGGTTGAATTAAGCTATTGACAATAGGAAAGTCTGAGGAAAAAGTTGAAGATGCGATATAACAATTTCCATCAGTATCAATGTCTATTTCGCCTCGCATCTGGTCGGCATAGTTGTAACGTAAAGTAGCCGAGCTATTAAAGCCATCGTTGTCTGTCCCCCCTAAAAAGGTCGAGGACAATAAGTCTGTCCCATCTGCATTCAGACGACTGATAAAAATATCACAACCGTTGGTGTAGTTGATGCCTACCCCATTGACAGCCAGAGCCTGTCCGCCATTGAAGGTATTGTCAAAAGCCCCTTCGCTAGTAGGGAAGTCTGCTGAACCTGTTGTGCCCATAACAAATAATTCTTCGTCATAAACAATAAGACTATGAGGCACCTCATCACCAGAACCTCCTAAATAGGTAGAATAAACCATAAATGTACCCGTAGTATCGTACTTACTCAACACCACATCATTACCCACAACACCACCGTTATAGGCTGTTTGGTATGCTCCAACAGTAATGGGATAACCTATGTTATATGCTGTCCCTCCAGCATATAAAAAGCCGTAATCGTCATAGGTGGCAGTATATCCAAAGTTACTGGCTACTGAACCCGAGTATGAAGAAAATATCATTTCAGGGTCAATAATCAATTCCTTATTTCGGTCATAACCCTTTGGGAATTCAAACGATAAGCGTTGTTTTTTAAATACAAAACGACAAGCTACCTCAACTTTTTCGTCATTATGCCACTGATAAGCATAGGGGCGTTCTTCTCTAATTTCATTCAAAACAGTACGCAATACCAATCGGCCATCTTCAATACGTATATCTTTGACTCCTTCAAGACGTAGTTTAATGTCTGTGGGGTCAGCATTAGGCTGAACTATCCAATCGTATTTTAGACCTCCAGCATATTCATAAATGCTATAATCTATGCCGTCATACAAATTGTTATAATTGACTTTTTTATAAGTTCTGACTTCGGATACTAAGGGCTTAACATTGAAAAAATTAACCACCCCCTCTCTTTCTTCTTCAAAGCTAATTTTGGGAGTATTGGCTCTAACAAAGTGCCATTTGAAAGCATGAGCTTGAATACTATCGACCATGGTGTCGTAATCATGTGAATGGCTAAAATAAGTAGCGTCAATGAAATTAAAAGTAAGAGCTTTTTCTTCGAGGAACATAGCCCCATTAGCTAAATTCATTTTGGCTTTGACAGCTTTATTCCATTGACCTTTGTTTGGAGTAAAAAATACATGTGCCGATATGTTGCACCAGCATAATACCATCACTAATGTTAGCAAAGCTCTCATAGGGTAAAGATACTGATTTCAATAGACTAAAAATTGCTTGGCACAGATTGAATAATATTCATCATGCTGTCTTTTAGCATGCTGTAAGCTTCTAAGTTTTCTTTTTTTACTGGCTTTGACGGGGGTAACTTCTGTTTGTAAGGGTCTACCTGACGACCATTTTTCCAAAAACGATAACATACATGAGGACCTGTTGCTAAGCCTGTACTTCCCACATATCCAATGACCTCTCCTTGCTTGACATAAACTCCAGGGCGTATTCCTGATTTTATTTTGGACATGTGTAAATATTGAGTGCTGTAAGTACTGTTGTGTCTTACCTTAACATAATTGCCATTGTTACGTTTGTACCTCGCCTCAGTAACAGTACCATTAGCAGTCGATAAAATAGGTGTGCCTGTCGGTGCAGCATAATCAGTCCCCAAATGGGCTTTTATACGACCTGTTACAGGATGCTTTCTTCGCTTACTAAAACTCGAACTGATACGAGAGTAATTTAATGGTGCTCTTAAAAAGGCCTTTCTTAAAGCAGCACCTTCTTCATCAAAATAATCACCATAATTTTCTTCTTCTTCAAAGTAAAAGGCATAGAAATCTTCATTGGCATGATTGAACAATGCAGCATATACACGCCCTATACCTATGAATTCTTTTTCAACGTATTTTTCTTCATAAACTACCTTGTAATAATCGCCTTTTTGTATTCTAAAAAAGTCTATGGTCCAAGCATAAATTGAGGATAATTCCATAACTAAAGCAGGACTCATTTTATTTTCAACTAGTGAATTCCACAAGGAAGATTCTATCTGACCACTAGCCTTTCGAATTTTTACCTCAACTTCTTTTTGACCTAAAAATACATCTATGGTATCTCTTATATCAAAAACTACATAGTCAATGCTAGACATTTCATATATAAAATATTGGGCTTTCTCAATACTGTCATTGGAACACAGAACTGTAAACTTTTTACCCGCTTTGGCTTTCCTGAAATCAAAAATTCCTTTAGAGGCTCTTACTATTTGGTCTATTCTTCCGTGATCTATGTGATTGAGATATAGTACTGCTCCTAAAGTTTGCCCACTTTCTAATTCTCCCCTATGTACTTTATAGTCTTCAGTACATATATCATAAAGTACTACACATGGATCTGTAAGGTTTTTTTTATCTTGAGAATTACAACTTGGAAAGGTAAATGAAATGGAGATTGCCAACAACAAAAAGCCTACAACATTACCCCATTTACTTTTTTTCATTCTATAATATCAACTTTCGTTAAGGGCATTTACCACCCACTTTCTACCCCAATTTTCCATTTCATCTTTTGTCCATAACTCTGGAAAGAAGATACGCTTCTGAAAGCGAGGGGGTAAATATTTTTGCCAATTTGTACCGCCTGTTGCATCAGCATCACCGTCTTTTGATGACAAATAGCGAACTGCTGATTTGAAATGTACCAATGGCCAATTCACATTGACATTCAAATCTAATAAACGTAATTGATGTATCAAGTCTTTGTCTTGCTGGTCTTCAACACTTAATTGTTGATATTTTGCAAGTAAGTTTTTATCAGAAAAATTATGAGCTCTGTCGATAAATTGCGCCATATATTTCTTTTCGAAATTTTCAAGCATCAAAGTTTTTTTACCCGTTTTCATATCTATAGCACCGTCTTTCCAATAAAAGTGCTGAGCCATATCATCAATACTAGAACTTTTCAAACCTTCTCTTTCATCTTTGTGTGTGAGATTAATAAGATGTGTACAAGAAATTTCTAT
>CAXFOQ010000022.1:0-17315 GCA_964004705.1 uncultured Flavobacteriales bacterium
CTTAATAAGATTAAACCCGCTGCTAAAACTTCGCTAATTGGAGCCTCATTAGTAGCATGTCTGTATCCCCTTTTATGTAATGAATCTCCTGAACTATCCAAAGAAATTGTACACTTATCGTTAGAAACGTGAATATTAATTCTTACATCTGGATTTTTAGTATCAACATCAGGTCTTCTACCCTTAGTTAAATCCCTGAAATAGTCCACAATAGCGTCTTTTACTTTTAAAGCCACATAATGACTATGATTAAAAAAATCAGAGTGAACAGCTGCATTGACAGCAATAGTGTTATCGACACTAATGTATTTTGACCAATCTAGCTTTTTGGCTTCTTCATATAAATCAACATCTCTACGAGCTGTGAACTTGTAAATAGGTTTGAGAATTCGAATGGCAGTTCTTAGGTTTAGATTTGCTTTGTACATAAAGCCTACATCACCCACAAAACTTACAGCTCTATTCAAAACCTGAACATTTTGAGCACCTAATTTCGAAAGCTCATCAGCTAATATTTCTTCTAAGCCTAATTGCGTTTTAGCAATCATATTAAAATTCTCTCCTACACTATTTTTCATCGGACAAATTTAATCAAATAATACAGTAATAAATTTATATTTGAAGAATGAAAAATTGGTTCGATACTTGGTTCAATACCCCTTATTACCATCTTCTTTATAAGAATAGAAATTCTGATGAGGCAGAATTTTTCTTGAATAATCTATTGGAGAATTTAAAACCTGAAAAAAATCATAAATTTTTAGACGTAGCCTGTGGAAAAGGTCGTCACGCAATATTTATAAACAAAAAAGGTTATGAAATTGAGGGCATAGATTTATCTAAAGAAAGTATTGATTACGCTAGTCAATTTTCTAATGACAAGCTTTCTTTTAAGGTTCATGATATGCGCTCTACTTTTAAAAAAGAGGAGTTTGATTTTCTACTAAATATCTTTACTAGTTTCGGCTATTTTGATGAGTCATCAGATAACTTCAAGGTAGTTCAAGCTATGGCTGACAACATTAAAAAAGGTGGAAAAGTTGTTTTGGACTTTATGAATGCCAAAAAAGTAATTAAAGACTTAGTGAAAAGCGAATCAAAAACCGTCGATAATATCCAATTTACAATAAAGAGAAGTTATGAAAATGGCTTTTTAATAAAAGATATTTACTTTACTGATAAACATCAATTTCACTTCCAAGAAAAAGTTCAAGCATTAACATTATCTGATTTTATGGATTTATTTGAAAAATCCGGTTTGAAAATTATAAATTTGTGGGGTGATTATTCTCTAAATGATTTTAACGCAATTCATTCTCCACGCCTTATAATACTCGCCCAAAAATGACAATTATAGATTACATAATTTTATTATTGTCTGTTTTTGTAGGTTCAATCATCGCCTTCTACATAAAAAACATATCACAAAATAACACTAAGTTACTAATTTCATTCAGTGGTGCTTACTTGTTTTCCATAACTGTACTCCATTTGATTCCTGAAACTTTTACAGGAGAACACAATCATACTATTGGATTATTTATTCTCATTGGATTTTTTTTACAAATCATTTTAGAGCAATTTTCTAAGGGTGTTGAACATGGTCATAGGCACATTCACGGGAGTGTTCCATTGAGTATGTTAATAGGTCTTGGAGTACATTCCTTCATTGAAGGTATGCCGCTAGCAAACCCTCATCATCATTCTCATATGCATTCTTCTTTATTAACAGCTATAGTCCTACACAAAATACCTGTTGGAATTGTGCTTACTTATATGCTCATAGAAAGTAAAATGTCTAAGCCTAAGATTATAATATTAATTAGTCTATTCGCTATTACAACTCCACTCGGCACATTTTTTAGTGAATACATCAGTAATATTTCTAATTATTTTCGAGAGATAATGGCTATTGTTACAGGAATGTTCCTACATATTTCTACAACTATATTATTTGAAAGTAGCGAAGGACACCATTTTAATAGTCGAAAAGCTATTGCGATCATCATGGGTTCTAGTATTGCATTGATAAATACATTTCTGTGATAAAAAGAATAATTATAACAGGTGGGCCTAGTAGTGGTAAGACAAGTATTATCGATGCTTTGAAAGATGAAGGATACAGCTGTTTTGATGAAGTATCAAGAGAAATCATTCAAGAAATGAATATCAAAACAGCATTTAAAAATATTAATTTTGAAGAAACAGTTTTTAAAAAGAGAAAAAGAGATTTTTTAAATGCTAAATCTGGTATTAATTTTTATGATAGGAGTATGCTTGATAATCTAGCATATCTTAAAAAAAATAAGCACGAAATACCTACCCACATCAAAATAGATTGCGAGAATCATCGCTACTACCCTACTGTTTTTATCACAACACCTTGGGAAGACATCTATACTGTAGATGATGAAAGACTAGAGAGTTTTAAGGATTCAATTCAAATTTTCCAAGCCTTAAAAAAAGTCTATGTAAAAGCAAACTATAATCTATTAGAGCTCCCTCAGTCAAGTGTTAAAGAACGAATAAGGTTTATCATCAATAAAATCTAATTTATATCTTCGTAGAGATGTTGAGCCCAAAAGAAATTCTAAAACAATATTGGGGTTACGATTCTTTTCGAAGTAAACAAGAAGATGCAATACATTCAATTCTTGACGCAAAAGATACCTTAACTCTTCTACCTACAGGTGGAGGAAAGTCTATTTGCTTTCAAGTTCCTGCACTTATGATGGATGGTATTTGTGTAGTTATTTCTCCTCTTATTGCCCTTATGAATGACCAAGTAACAGCTCTAAATGCTAAAAATATACGTGCATTAGCAATTACTTCAGGAATGAGTTTTTCAGAATTAGACATTGCCTTAGACAATTGTATCTACGGTAACTATAAGTTTTTGTATATATCACCAGAAAGACTAGAAAGTGATATGGTGCAACAACGTCTAAAAAAGATGAATATTAACTTATTAGCGGTAGACGAAGCACACTGTATTTCAGAATGGGGTTATAACTTTAGACCATCTTATTTGAAGATTGCCGAAATACGAGAAATTACTACTGCCCCAATTATAGCCCTTACTGCAACTGCTACTCCATTAGTCGTAAAAGACATACAAGAGAAATTAAAATTTGATAATGAAAATATTATTAGCACAAGTTTTTATAGAGATGAATTATCTTATGTTGTCCTCAAGCAAGATGACAAAGACAGTAAACTAATTCAAATCCTAAATAGAGTAAAAGGGACATCTATAATTTATTGTAGGACTAGAAAAGAAACTAAACGAATTCATTTATTACTTTCAGAATATGGAATTACATCACACTATTATCATGCTGGTCTAGATATCTTGGAAAGGGCTTCAAAACAAAAACAATGGCAACTGAATCATGTGAGAGTTATGGTAGCTACTAATGCCTTTGGTATGGGTATTGATAAAAATGACGTGCGATTAGTTATCCACAACCACCTACCCTTCTCCTTAGAAGCCTATTTTCAAGAAGCTGGTAGAGCAGGTAGAGATAGAAAACTTGCATATTCCATACTGTTATACAACGATTTAGACATTAACAACTTAAAAAAACAAATAAATGAACACTATCCTAAGATAGAAATTGTAAGAAACGTATATCAACAAATTGCTAACTTTCTAGAAATAGCCATTGGCGATGGCAAACATCAAGAATTTCCGTTTCATATCAACGAATTCTGTAAGCGTTACAATTTACATCAACTTCAAACTTACAATGCTCTTAAGTTGTTGGAAAAAGAAGATTATATCAAGCTAAGCGAAGCCATTCATCAACCCTCACGATTATTTATTAAAGTTACCCATACCGAATTGTATCAATTCCAAATTGCACATAAACAATACGATATTTTACTCAAAATACTATTACGTTCATACGGTTCTCTATTTGACAACTTCACCAAAATTCAAGAAAATATTATCGCTAAAAGAGCTCAACTTTCTACTCAAGAAGTCAAAGATTTTCTGACTAACCTAAAGCAAATGGATATTTTAGATTATATCCCCCAGAATAGTAACCCTAAACTGTTAATGCTAAAAACAAGAGTAGATTCTAAATATATTAGTCTTTCTAAAGAAAAATTAGAAACTAGAAAAGCAAATGAAGAAGTTAAAGCAGCCTCAGTCATACAATATGCTAGTAATCAATACCAATGCAGAAGTAATATTTTACAAAACTATTTTGGCGAGGAAGAAAACAAAAGATGTGGCAAATGTGATGTATGTCTTGAAAGAAATAAGTTAAAAATTAATGACCAAGAGTTTGAGGCTATCATATTAGCCGTTCAAAACCTAATTAGTCAAAATCCAATGCATGTTGATGATATCATTATGGCAATTGTTGAATTCAGAGAAGATAAAATGATTAGCGTACTGCAATTTCTTAGCGATAATGGACAAATAGCTATGAATGACGAACAAAAGCTATATTGGGTTTACTAAAAAGTGTAATTTCGTCAACTATGAGTTCACAACTGAGAATAGTATTTATGGGTACACCTGATTTTGCTACTGAATCACTCAAGAATTTAGTAGAAAACAATTTTAATGTAGTCGGTGTAGTAACAGCTCCAGACAGACCTGCAGGTAGAGGTCAAAAAATTAAATATTCGTCAGTTAAAGCATATGCCCTTGAACTAGGTTTAAAAATTCTACAACCTGAGAAACTTAAAGACACCTCATTTATTACAGATTTAGAAAGGCTCAGGGCCGATTTATTTGTTGTTGTAGCATTTAGAATGTTACCCGAAGTCGTATGGGCTATGCCATCTAAAGGCACCTTTAATTTACACGCTTCATTATTGCCAAATTATAGAGGTGCAGCCCCTATTAATTGGGCTATTATCAATGGTGAAAAAGAAACGGGTGTTAGCACCTTTTTTATCGAAAAAAATATCGATACTGGGAATATCATTTTTCAAGAAAAGATAAATATTGCTGAAGATGATACAGCTGGTATTATTCATGACAAACTAATGCATATTGGTAGTGAATTGGTATGTAAGACCATTAACGCTATAGAAAATAATCAAGCACCAAATCTGCCGCAAATTGATGAAACAGCCTCACACGCACCTAAAATATTTAAAGCAGATTGTAAAATAATATGGTCCGAAAGTGCTATTGATATTCACAATAAAATTAGAGGATTATCGCCCTACCCAACTGCTTGGACTAGCGTAGATAAAGATAAAACCTTAAAACTGTTTAAATCGACTTATGAAAATATCAACCATAATTTGAAAATTGGAAATGTGGTTGTAAGTAATAACAAGGAGTTGAAAGTGGCCACTCATGATGGTTTTGTTCATATTCATGAATTACAATTATCTGGTAAAAAACGAATGAAAACAGCTGATTTTCTTCGTGGATATAGTTTTGAAGATATCATTTTGCAGTAATGGAAGCGCTTATTGAACACTTTTTAAAATGCATAACAGATGAGCGAAAAGCACTCTTCGAAGAGCTTATTCAAAAACGTACAAAATACCTTACCGTAGTATTAGAAAATATCTATCAACCCTTAAATGCAAGTGCTGTACTACGTTCCTGTGATTGCTTTGGCATACAAGATGTTCACGTAATAGAAAATTATAACGAGTTCAAAGCGGATAAAGAAGTTGCAATGGGAGCATCTAACTGGCTAACAGTCAATCGTTACGAAAAGAATGAAAATAATACGCTTGATTGCATACAGTCTCTAAAAAATAGAGGTTACAGAATAGTAGCAACAAGTCCACACAACTCTCAAACTGATCTTATCAATTTTGACTTGTCAAAAGGTAAAACAGCATTATTTTTTGGTACTGAGTTAGAAGGTCTTAGTAATTTAGTTCTTGAAAACGCTGACGAATATTTACACATTCCTATGTATGGGTTTACAGAAAGTTTTAATTTATCCGTATCTGCAGCAATATGTCTTTATGAAATACGAATGAAAATGGAAAAAGAAAATATCAAATGGCAAATGACAAAAGATGAAAAAAATCAAGTTCTTCTAGATTGGCTACGCTGTAGCATTGACCGCTCAGAAATTGTAGAAGATGATTTTCTAAAAAATCGTTTATGGTGCTAAGCGGTTAATCATCCAACTTTCACCATCTTTCTTATATAAAAATCTATCGTGCAAACGACTAGCTCTTCCCTGCCAAAATTCAATTTCACTAGGGATTATGAAATAACCTCCCCAATTTTCCGGTCTTGGAACTTCATTAGGATATTTCCTTTTTAATTCATTAATTTTTTTTTCAAGAACTTCTCTAGATTTTATCACTTGACTTTGTGGCGAACACCAAGCCCCTATCCTACTTTCATATGGACGACTAATGAAATAGTCATCTGATTCCTGTTCTGACAATCTATTAATTGTGCCATTGATTCTAACTTGACGCTCCATCTCTGGCCAAAAAAAATTCATACAAACATTAGGATTAAACTCAATCTCTTGCGACTTTCTACTAGAGTAATTGGTGAAAAAACTAAATCCTTTTTTAGTGACATCTCTTAGTAATAATACCCTAGAACTGGGTACACCATAACTATTGACAGTCGACAATACAAAAGCATTAGCATCATTTGAATAAGTAATAGCTTGAGATAGCCATTCTGTAAATAATGTTATGGGTTCTTCTGATAAATCTTCAACATTCAATTCACTTTTCAAGTAGTCAGTTCTAAGGTCCTTAATGCTTTTCATTCTTCAAAATTACCTATTTTTGCGAGTATATATACATTCAATTAATGAAAAAATTCGACGTACCTGATTTTTATCGTTCCAATTTAATTGGAGCTATCAAAAATCAACGAAAAGAACTCGATCCTAAAAAAAAGGATTTCTCTCCAACAATTGTTGATTTTGGTCCTGTTCAAATTCACCTTGCTCGTCACTTTGGCTTTTGCTACGGTGTAGAAAATGCTATCGAGATTTCATATAAAGCTATCGAAGAAAATCCTGACAAGAATATTTATCTGCTAAGTCAAATGATACATAATCCCATTGTAAATGAAGACTTACTTTCTAGGGGATTAAAGTTTATTATGGATACGCAAGGTAATCAATTAATAGATTGGGACGTTATCAAATCAGATGATGTAGTTATTACACCAGCATTTGGTACAACCATTGAAATACAAAAATTACTTGAGAAAAAGAATATCAAATTAGAAACTTATGATACCACCTGTCCATTTGTAACTCGTGTATGGAAAAAAGCCGAAAGAATTGGCAATGATAACTATTCCATAATCATTCATGGTAAATATAATCATGAGGAAACAAAAGCTACTTTTTCTCATTCCTATCAAAACGCACCCTCCCTAATCATTAAAGACTTACACGAGGCTAAACTACTTGTTGATTTTATTGAAGAAAAAAGACCTGAAACCGAATTTTATTCCACCTTTGAAGGAAAATATTCTGAAGGCTTTGACCTTAAAAAAGATTTAGAAAAGATAGGGGTAGTCAATCAAACGACCATGTTGGCTAGTGAAACAGAAGAGATTTCAAATTTCTTAAAGGATTTTATTATCGAAAAAAGAGGTCAAGAAAATTATAAAGACTTTTTTGCTGACACTAGAGATACACTTTGTTATGCTACTAATGAGAACCAAAAAGCAACTTACAGTTTATTAGAAGTACCTGCTGACTTAGCTATTGTTGTGGGTGGTTACAACAGTTCAAACACCTCTCACCTTGTAGAGCTTTGTGAGAAAGTTTTACCAACTTATTTTATAAAATCTGAAGAGGAAATTCTTTCTAAAGAAACAATAAGACATTTCAATTATAACTATAAAACAACCTCTGAAAAAGTCGGATACTTACCAATAAAAGAAAAACTGAAAGTAATTATTACATCAGGTGCCTCATGCCCAGATGCTGTAGTTGATAGAGTTTTACAGAAATTATTATCCTACTTTGATAACAAATTATCGTTTGAAGAAGCTTTAGCCAATATTAGTCAGCCATAGCTTTTTGACAATAACTTAGTGCTAAATTGAATTGTTCTTCAATACTCAAATTAGTATTGTCTATTTTTATAGCATCGTCCACAATGACTAAAGGATTTTCTTCACGAGTACTATCGTCATAATCTCTGCTGAGTAGATTCTTCTTGATTTCCTCGAGTGTAGCATCTTTAAGCTCTAATGATCTTCTTCTAGCACGTTCATCAACAGAGGCGGTTATAAACAACTTCAGTTCTGCATTTGGGAATACGACCGAACCTATATCTCTTCCGTCCATTACAACACCTTTTTTTTTACCTATTGCTTGTTGAATAGCAACCATTTTCTTACGAACTTCTTTTAATTTGCTAATCTTACTCACATTTTCAGATATCCATAAGCTACGAATTTCATTTTCTACATTGATACCATTTAAAAAGGTTTCAGAAATAGAACTTTCTTCATTATAATTGAATGATACACTTATATTATCTAAGGAATCTATTAAAACTGTACTATTAATAATACCGTCTTTCATTATACCATTTTTCAAAGCATAAAGACAAACTGCTCTGTACATTGCACCTGTATCTATATAAGTATATGCATAGTGGTTAGAAAGCTGTTTAGCTAGTGTACTTTTGCCGCATGAAGAATGGCCATCAATAGCAATATTTATTTTTTTCATTGTTATTTATAAAACTTGGAAAAATCTGTGCTAAAGGAAAAATAATTTGGTGAACCATGCAAGTGATAAGTAGATCTTCCGTAATTTATTTTAAAGTGTGATATTTTTACACCCAAACCCCATGAAAAACCAACCATTCCTAGATATGAATCAACTTTAAGTTCTTGCCTACGCTTGGAATTGTAACCTATTCTTAACTGAATATGTTTGCCAACACTTAACTCGCCACCAATATCAATGTGTCGAAAAAGTTTATTTGTAAAATTAAATTCTTCAAAACTTGTGTTTTGATTCAAGTCATTATTGGCACTCTCATAAATAGATGTTAAATCCCATTTCTGAATGTTATTATAATTCACCGTAATTAGAAAGGGCAAATGTTCTAAGCGTTTAGATAATCCAAAATCCAATTGAAATGGCAACCTTTCCTTAGTACTAGCGTAAGTACTTATTTGTTTTCCATAGTTCCTTGCAAGAAGAGACATTGAAAAGTTTTTATCCTCTTTTTTATAGGCTATAGCCAAGTCACTTGCAAGTGCTACTGACTGATAATCTTGAAGGTTAGAAAATAATGTTTTAACACTTGCTCCAACTGACCATAGCTCACTAAGTTCTTTTCCTAAGCCCACAGAGATGATTTGTTCATTTGCTCCAAAAGTACCTAGCGATTGAGAAGTATAATCAGTTTCCGTAAATTCACCATAACCAATAGATTTCACAGAAATACCTATTGTACCAAAGTCACGAAAAGGAAGTGCATAAGCAGCAGAAATAAAGTTGATATCAAAGAAATAATCTACAAAATTCAATGATAACTGCTTTTCCATTTTCTCATTCAGCATAGCAGGATTAAAAACACCTGACTCTAAGTCTTCAGAATATAATGAAACAGGTTCATTTAAAATAGCTTGACGGGCTGAAAGTGGTAAATCTAAAGCTGCATACGAAGATGAAGAATTTTGAGCTTTTACGAATGTAAAACTAATCACATATAAAAGAAAAAAACCAACAATTCTCATCCTACAAATTAAGCAAATGTTTTTACATGAAAACGTATATTTTAAATACTTATTACAAAAAAAGTAGAGACATTTTTTACTCTCCTAAAGAAAAAATGAATTAGATAAGAGCAATGTCAATAACATCATTCATTTTACTGACATAATGAAAACTTAATCCCTTAAGATATCGCTCATTAATTTCGTCAACATCTTTTTTATTTTGTTCGCAAAGAATAATTTCTTTAACCCCTGCCCTCTTCGCTGCTAAAATTTTTTCTTTTATGCCACCTACAGCTAGTACTTTACCTCTTAATGTTATTTCTCCGGTCATTGCTAACTTAGCTTTGACTTTTCTTCCACTAAATAAGGATACTAAAGCCGTAAGCATAGTTATACCGGCTGAAGGACCATCTTTTGGAGTTGCTCCCTCAGGAACATGAAGATGAATATCATTTGCATTTAAGTCATCAGGATCTATTCCAAATTCTTTAGCGTGAGACTTAATATACTGCATAGCGATTGTGGAAGATTCCTTCATCACATTTCCTAAATTACCAGTAATACTCATTTTACCTTTACCCGAACTTTTACTACTTTCTATAAATAATATATCTCCTCCTACAGCCGTCCAAGCTAAACCTGTTACTACTCCAGGAATATCATTGTTTAAGTTACGTTCTTTATCAAAAGGAGCTACACCGAGTATTTCTTTTAAATTTGATGTATTAGGACTAATATTATAGTCTTGTTCCATTGCTATAGATTTTGCTGCATAGCGAACTAATTTGGCAACCATTTTATCTAAACCTCTAACTCCAGATTCTCTTGTGTAACCATCTATAACAGATTCAAATACTTTATTACTTAACTTTAAATCAAAGCTTTTTAAACCATGTTCTTTGATTTGTTTAGGAAGTAAGTGTTTTTTAGCAATCTGAACTTTTTCCTCAATAGTATAACCGTTAATCTCTATGATTTCCATTCGATCTTTTAGAGCAGGCTGAATACTTGATAAGGAATTAGCAGTTGCTACAAACATAACATTGGATAAGTCATATCCAACCTCTAAATAATTATCATGAAAAGAGCTGTTTTGCTCTGGGTCTAGAACTTCAAGCATAGCTGAAGATGGATCACCATATGAATCTCTTGTAATCTTATCTATTTCGTCCAATACAAATACAGGATTTGAAGAATTAGCTTTTTTGATGGATTTTATAATTCTTCCTGGCATTGCGCCAATATACGTTTTACGATGACCTCTTATTTCGGATTCATCACGCAATCCACCAAGTGAAACACGCTCGTATTTTCTTCCTAGGGCTTCTGCTATAGACTTTCCTAAAGACGTTTTTCCTACTCCAGGAGGACCATATAAACATAAAATAGGAGCTTTCATATTTCCTTTAAGTTTTAATACAGCTAGATGTTCTAGTATACGTTCTTTAACTTTTTCAAGACCAAAATGGTCTCTGTCTAATATTTTTTTAGCCTTATCTAAATCAAAATTATCTTTAGTGTATTCGTTCCAAGGCAAATCCAAAAATAATTCAAGATAAGCTCTTTGTACAGAGTAATCTGCCATAGCAGGGTTCATACGCTGCAATTTTTTGATTTCTTTTTCAAAATTTTCAGATACCTCTTTATTCCACTTTTTAGATTTAGCTCTAGTACGCATCTCCTCAATTTCCTGATCTGCCGAACCTCCTAATTCTTCTTGTATGGCTTTGAGTTGTTGATTTAGAAAATATTCCCTTTGTTGTTGGTCTAAATCATGCTTAACCTTATGTTGAATTTCATTTTTCATCTCAAGGCGTTGCAATTCTTTACTTATAATCTCTAATGTTTTTTCTGAACGACTTTTTAAATTAAAGACCTCAAGTAACTCCTGTTTTTTATTCATGTCAACATCCATATTTGAACAAACAAAGTTGACTAAATAAGTAGGAGATTCTATATTTTGAATTGCTAACTGAGCTTCCGAAGGTATATTAGGAGATTCTTTAACAATTTGTAAAGCAATATCCTTAATCGAGTCGACAAGGGCGATAAATTGCTCATCGCCCTTCTCAGGTTTTTCTTCATATAACTCAGTAACGGTAGCTTTTAAGTAAGGTTCGTCTTGAACCATTTCTTGAAGCTTAATTAATTTTCTACCTTGAATAATAGCAGTGATATTTCCATCTGGCATTCGTAACATTTTCATAATATGTGCCACTGTACCAATAGTATTTAAATCACCAAAAGTTGGATCTTCTATGTCAGTCTTCTTTTGAGAAACAACTCCTAGAGTTTTAGACCCTTTGTAAACTTCCTTGATAAGCTTAACTGATTTATCTCTTCCAACAGTAATAGGAATTATTACACCTGGAAAAAGAACCGTATTTCTAAGAGGTAAAATAGCTAAGGATTTAGGAACTTCTTCCTTATTTATTTTCTCCTCGTCAACGCTACTAAGTAGTGGAAAAAAATCCGATTCGTCCTCAAAATTTGCTCCAGCAAAAGAATCTAAAAACATATCTTTTTTCATTCAATTTTTTTGCCAATCTTGACAATTATGATAATCGTTAATAACATACGTCAATAAGTATGCCATTACAAATATCATTTAAAAGACTGACAAAACTAGTCTTTTCGATACGACTTTGTCAGTTCAAAAACCTCAGCTAAAATATCTTTATCTTCTTGATTAAACTCTATGGCTCGGCGTTGCATCACTTTTTTTGCCACTTCAAAGACTTTATTTAAGCGATAAGTAATATAACCTGCGGAACCACCCCATGAGAAAGAAGAAATAAAATTGCGAGGAAAACCAGCACCAAAAACATTTGCACTAACACCTACAACTGTTCCAGTATTAAACATCGTATTGATTCCACATTTTGAATAGTCGCCCATAATAAGTCCACAAAATTGAAGACCTGTATTTATAAAGCTTTCAGATGGATAATTCCATAATCTAATCTCGGTATAATTATTTTTTAAATTGGAGTTATTCGTGTCGGCACCTATATTACACCATTCACCCAATACAGAATTACCTAAGAAACCGTCGTGTCCTTTGTTGGAATATCCCAACAACACAGAGTTGTTTACTTCACCCCCAACTTTACAATAAGGACCTAGAGTAGTTGCCCCATAAATTTTTGCCCCCATTTTTAGTACTGAGTTTTCGCACATAGCTAAGGGTCCTCTCACAATACTTCCTTCCATAATTTCAGCATCTTTACCCACATAGATTGGTCCTGTCGAAGCATTAAGAATAGTATGTTCCACTTTTGCACCTTCTTCAATAAATATATTTTCTGGCTTGGTACAAGCGTTAGTTTCGCTAATTAGTTGAGATGTCCTTCCTTCTGTGAGTAGCTTAAAATCAGATTGAATACAATCATCATTGTACTCAAAAATATGCCACAATTGTGAAACTTGGATAAAATCACCACCATATACTATAACATCGCTAGGAATACTTTCCTTGCTTCTATAAGCAATAAGAGTTTCGTTATGCTTTAAACACTGATTATCTGATAAAGATTTAATTGCCTTAACAAGTTTAATATTAGGGCAAATAGAACCGTTTATCCAAAGGTTATCCTCTTTAGTGTTCAGAGAAAATTTTTGTTGCAAATAATCTTCTGTGTAAAATGAACATTTCGTATTCAAGAAGCGTTCCCATTTTTCAGTTATGGTAAGTATGCCAATACGAATTTCTGAAACAGGTCGAGTGTAAGTTAATGGAAGGAGATTATTTCTGAAGTCATCAAATAAAATGTAATTCATAGAGACAAATATAGTAATTACAAAAGAAGAAAATAGTTTTAAGTATTGAACCTAAAATGCATAATATCACCATCGGCAACAACATACTCTTTACCTTCAACTGACATTTTACCATTTTCTTTGCATGCTAATTCAGAACCTAAATCTACAAAATCGGCATATTTAATGACCTCGGCACGAATAAAACCTTTCTCAAAGTCGGTATGTATTACTCCTGCAGCTTGAGGCGCTTTCATACCTTTTTTAATAGTCCATGCTTTAACCTCTTTAACACCTGCCGTAAAGAAAGTGGAAAGATTTAATAGCTGATAAGCTGAACGAATAAGTTTACTAACACCTGGCTCGTCTAAACCCATATCATCTAAAAACATTTGGCGTTCTTCATAACTATCAAGTTCTGTTATGTCTGCTTCTGTAGATGCCGCAATCATTAAAACAGAAGCATATTCATCTTTTACAATTTCTTTAACTCTATCTACGTGAGGATTACCATTTTTAATAGATGCTTCATCAACGTTGCAAACGTACATTATTGGTTTATCAGTAAGTAACATTAAGTCAGCCACGTGTTCTTTTTCTTTATCTTCTAGATCTATACTTCTAACCGACTTGCCTTGTTCTAAATGATCTTTGTATTTAGCCAGGATATCAACGACTTTTCTAGAATCTTTATCACCTGTTCTAGAAAGCTTTTCATACTTCTGAAGTTTCTTATCTACTGCCTCTAAATCTTTAAATTGCAATTCTATGTCTATGGTTTCTTTATCTCTAATTGGGTCAACTGAACCATCTACATGAACAATATTATCATTTTCAAAACACCTCAACACATGAATAATAGCGTCTGTTTCTCTAATATTAGCTAAGAATTTATTTCCTAAGCCTTCTCCTCTACTAGCTCCTTTTACTAATCCAGCAATATCTACAATTTCAATAGTAGTAGGCTGCACTTTTTCGGGCTGTACCAAACGTTCTAACTCGATCAATCTATTATCAGGCACACTAATTACACCTACATTAGGTTCTATTGTACAAAAAGGATAATTTGCAGATTGCGCTTTGGCATTAGACAAACAATTAAACAAAGTCGATTTTCCAACATTTGGTAAACCTACTATACCACACTTCAATGCCATATCAAATATATTTTTTGCAAAGATAATCAGCTATTTAAACATTTTTGAAAAAATATTAACAATTGTATTTCCCCCTACTAAAAGAATTACATTTGATAATTAAACTAATTAAACCATGAGTGAAGATTTAAATGCTATTTGTAATCAAGTTAGAAGAGATATTGTTCGTATGGTACATGCTCAAAGCTCAGGCCACCCTGGTGGTTCACTAGGTTGTGTTGAATATTTTGTAGCTCTCTATTTCGAAGTTATGAAACATAATACTGACTTTGAGATGAATGGCATTGACGAAGATTTATTTTTTCTATCCAATGGTCATATCTCCCCTGTTCTTTACAGCGTGTTAGCAAGAAGAGGATATTTTGATGTTAAAGAATTATCGACTTTCAGAACCATAAACTCAAGACTTCAGGGGCACCCTACCACTCACGATAAACTTCCTGGCGTACGAATTGCTTCAGGTTCTTTAGGTCAAGGCATGTCAGTAGCTATTGGTGCAGCACTTACTAAAAAATTAAATAATGATTCGACCATCGTGTATAGTTTGCACGGAGATGGAGAATTGCAAGAAGGGCAAATATGGGAGGCTGCTATGTATGCTTCGGGTAACAAAGTCGATAATCTAATTTGTACAATTGACTATAATCAAAAGCAAATTGACGGTTCATTAGACGAGGTTCTTCCTATGGGAAATATTGCTAATAAATTTAAAGCATTTGATTGGCAAGTATTAGAAATTAAGCAAGGTAACAACATTAATGATGTTATTAACGTTTTAATTAAAGCTAAATCATTGTGTGGTAATGGAAAACCCATTTGTATAATTATGCATACTGAAATGGGAAATGGCGTTGATTTTATGATGGGAAACCACAAATGGCATGGCGTTGCTCCTAACGACGAGCAGTTAGCAGATGCTCTTAGTCAAAATCCAGAATCACTAGGTGATTTTTAAATGTTAAACTTAAATAAACATATCTTTTTAGCTATACTGATAACTTCTTTCGGTCTATTATTCCCTTACCAGACCTTTGCCCAAAAAGATAAACAAGTAACTCGTGTTTTATTCATATTTGATACTTCTCAGAGTATGTACGCTCAATGGGACGGAAATAGCAGAATGGAAATTGCAAAAGAACTGCTTAGTAATATGTTAGACAGTCTTGACAATAAAGAAAACTTACAAGTGGGTTTAAGATGCTATGGTCATCAAAAACCATCACCACCTCAAGATTGCAGAGATACTAGGCTAGAAGTTCCTTTTGGAAACAATACCATACCTGCCATAAAAAACAGATTAAAAACACTCCGACCAAAAGGCACAACTCCAATTGCAAAAGCACTAGAATCAGGTGCTTTAGATTTTCCTGCTGTAACCTCGAATTCAAGAAATATCGTTATTCTAATTACAGATGGTATTGAAGAATGTAGCGGTGACCCATGCGCTGTCTCTAAACTATACCAAGAGAAAAAAATTATTCTTAAACCTTTTGTTATTGGTATTGGTCTTAGTGAAGGATACAAGAAAAATTTTGAATGTGTGGGTACGTTTTACGATGCTAGAAATCCTGATGAATTCAAAAATATTTTAGATGTGGTTATTTCTCAGGTGTTAAATTCAACTACTGCTCAAGTTAATCTATTGGACGAAAATGAAATGCCTACCGAAACAAATGTACCTCTCAGCTTTTACGATTCTTTTTCAGGTATTCTACAATATAACTTCATACATACTATGAACAGTAGAGGCAATCCTGACACCTTGAATATTGATCCAGTACTAAGTTATAAAGTTGTTGCCCATACCATACCACAGACAGAAGCGGAAGGAGATTGGAAATTAATTCCAGGCAAACACACTACAATACCCATAAAATGCCCACTAGGCACATTAAGTATTAGTTCTGCAATTAATAAAACTAAAGTAGAATGTATTATTAGAGAAAAAGGCAAAACTGAAACTCTTAACGTTCAACTACTTAATACAAAACAAAGGTATTTAACAGGTGAATATGATTTAGAAATTTTGACTTTACCTCGTATTTATGAAACTGTTAGAGTCAATCAAAGCGAATCTACCAATATAAAAATTCCTGAACCAGGTTTAGTTATTTTATCGGCTTCATCATCACCTTTTGGAAGTATATTTGAAGTTAGTAATGAATTGAAATGGGTTTGTGATTTGAACACCAAAAAGGGAAGACAAGTTCTTTACCTTTTGCCAGGAAAGTATAAAGTAGTATATAGAGCTAAAAACGCCTCTTCTAGCGAATACACTAAAGAAAAAACATTTAAAGTAAGTTCTATAAAAACCGTATCTCTAAAACTATAATAATGGAAATGAAAGACACACGCTCAGGATTTGGAGCAGGATTAACTGAACTTGGAAAACGCAATCCTAATGTTGTGGCATTATGCGCTGATCTCACAGGTTCTTTGAAGATGAATGAATTTGCAGATAATTTTCCTGAACGTTTTTTTCAAGTGGGTATAGCAGAAGCTAATATGATGGGCATAGCAGCAGGATTGACCATAGGAGGTAAAATTCCTTTTACTGGCACTTTTGCTAACTTCTCTACATCAAGAGTTTACGACCAAATCAGACAATCTATAGCCTACTCTGAAAAAAATGTTAAAATATGCGCTTCTCACGCTGGTCTAACTTTAGGAGAAGATGGTGCCACTCACCAAGTTTTAGAAGATATAGGTATGATGAAAATGTTGCCCGGCATGGT
>CAXFOQ010000023.1:0-16805 GCA_964004705.1 uncultured Flavobacteriales bacterium
CAAACGCTTTCTACATGTTTATTGTTTTTTGATTGTCGGGAAGGGTAAGGAAAAACACAACCATACTCCAACCTTATCTTCTTAAATTTCACTTTTTAGTCGAAGCACTAAAAAACTAGCTCAATCTTTTTATGATGCTTCACATGAACAAAAGCACTGAGCCTTCTTTCATTCGGAAGCAAAGGCATCCTAAATACTATACTTAGGCAGCCATAGCGTAGTTATACTCGCCATTTAAAAGTGTGTGAATTGATATTTACGAGCCAACAAACAACGCTCGACATGCTTACGGTTAACTTCATCTTGTTGTCAAAACCAGTCAGCCCCAATAAATAAAGAACGAAAAGCAAAAATACAAATTTATACTATTGATTCTCTAGTTTTTTAAAAGGGTTATTTTTTATAGACACAGTATAATGATATAGATGATGAAATCTGATGTTTAATTATAAACAAATAAGAAAATTATTCTCTAGCTTTGTTGTTCGGTATATAAGTTTTTTATTGAATAATTTCTCTTAATTTTGGGCTATGACTGAAATCAAAATTGGAATACTTAAAGAGGGTAAAAATCCACCAGATAAGAGAGTGCCTTTAACACCTATTCAGTGTAGTGATTTGATAAATCAATATCCAAATCTAAGCTTGGTGGTTCAAAAAAGCTCTATTCGTTGTTTTGATGACGAAGAATATGCTAATTTAGGTATTACACTATTAGATGATATGTCCGATTGTGATGTGTTATTTGGTATAAAGGAGGTTTTAAAATCAGAATTAATAGAAGGTAAAACCTACTTCTATTTTTCTCATACTATTAAGGAACAAAGCTATAATAGAGCCTTGTTGCAAACTATGATTGCTAAAGGAATTTCAATGGTAGATTATGAAACTTTAATTCATGCTAATGGCAAACGTATTCTAGGTTTTGGTCGTTATGCTGGAGTTGTGGGCTGTTACAACGGATTTTTAGCTTATGGAAAAAGAACAAATCGATATTCTTTAAAAGCGGCTCATCAGTGTCAAAATCGACTAGAACTTGAAAAGGAATTGCAAAAAGTGGATTTACCAGCTGTTAAAATTATTGTTTCCGGTAATGGCAGAGTAGGGCAAGGGGCATTAGAAATCATTAAGCAATTAAGTATTAGAGAAGTCAGCAAAGAAGAATTTGTATCACAAAGTTTTGACGAGGCTGTCTATGTGCATTTGGATTTTTACGATTATAACGAACGAATTGATGGTTCTGCTTTTTCGAATAAAGATTTTTTTTCAAATCCTCAATGGTTTCAGTCTTGCTTTATGAATTATGCTTCTTGTGCAGATATCTTCATTGCAGGGCATTATTATGGTAAAGGTTCTCCATTTCTATTTACCAGAGAAGATGCAAAGTCCTCAGATTTTAAAATACGTACTATTGCTGATATTTCTTGCGATATTGATGGTCCAGTAGCCTCTACTATTCGACCTTCTACCATTGCAGAGCCAATTTATGGCTATAACCCTCATACAGAATCCGAAGATGTCTTTGATAAAGATGATGTTATAACTGTAATGGCTGTAGATAATTTACCTTGTGAGTTGCCGAAAGATGCTTCTGAAGATTTTGGTAATGCACTTATTAAACATGTCTTTCCTTGTTTGCTTGGTAAAGACTCAGAGCAAATTATTGCTCGAGCTACAATTTGTGAGAATGGTGATTTGACAACTAATTACGAGTATTTAAGAGAATATGTCAATACTAAAGACTAAATCGATTTTAAATCGGCAATAGTTTGTGTAGGGTTTTCAGATTTAAATACAAAACTTCCTGCTACCAATACATCTGCTCCAGCTTCTTTCAAGAGGGGTGCATTACTAGAATTAACACCGCCGTCAATCTCGATTTTAGTAGAGGCATTTTTACTTTGAATTAAGCTTTTCAATTCTCTGACTTTTTGATATGTATTTTCTATAAATGATTGACCACCAAAGCCTGGATTCACTGACATTAAACAAACTAAGTCAATATCTTGAATAGTGTCTTTTAATAAATCTACAGTTGTATGAGGGTTAAGTGCCACACCTGCTGACATACCTTCTGATTTTATAGCTTGTATAGTTCTGTGCAAATGATTACAGGCTTCATAATGTACCGTTAAGATATCTGCACCTACTTCTTTAAAGATTTTGATATACCTGTCTGGATCTACAATCATTAGATGTACGTCCATTATTTTTTCACTGTGCTTTTTGATAGCTTTGATTACTGGCATACCAAAAGATATGTTGGGTACAAAAATACCATCCATCACATCTATATGAAACCAATCGGCTTGACTTTCATTAAGCATTTCACAATCCTTTTGAAGATTAGCAAAATCAGCTGCTAAAAGTGAAGGTGCTATTAGATGTGACATATTAGTTAAATTATTTTATGCGACAAAGTTAAAAAAAAGAGAGCTGAAGCTCTCAAGTTTATCCCAGATAGGTTTTTAATATTTTACTTCTAGAAGTATGTTTCAATCTACGAACAGCTTTTTCTTTAATTTGTCTTACTCTCTCACGCGTTAAATCGAATGCTTCACCAATTTCTTCAAGAGTCATAGCGTGAGCGCCATTCAAACCAAAATAGGCCTTTACTACTTCTCCTTCTCTAGGGGTTAGTGTGGCTAAAGCCCTTCCGATTTCTTGTCTAAGTGAGTCAATCATTAAGCCTTCATCTGGATTTGGACTATCTTCACTACCTATGACATTATACATATTACTGTCCTCTCCTTCTACTAAAGGAGCATCCATAGAAACGTGACGGCCAGAATTTTTCATTGCCTGTTTGACTTCATCTTCTGTCAAATCTAATTCTTTTGCCACTTCCTCAGCAGTTGGTGGTCTTTCTAATTGTTGTTCTAATAAGGCGTAGGCTTTATTGATTTTATTGATTGAGCCAATTTTGTTTAATGGAAGTCTAACAATTCTAGATTGCTCAGCTAGAGCTTGAAGAATAGACTGACGAATCCACCATACGGCATAGGAGATAAATTTGAAACCACGAGTTTCATCAAAACGTCTAGCAGCTTTTATCAAACCTAGGTTTCCTTCATTGATTAAATCAGGAAGTGATAAACCTTGATTTTGATATTGCTTAGCTACTGAAACTACAAAACGTAGATTGGCTTTGGTAAGTTTCTCTAAAGCCATTTCATCACCTGCTTTGATACGTTGAGCTAATTCTACTTCTTCTTCTGCAGTAATAAGGTCTACACGACCAATTTCTTGCAAGTATTTATCTAGTGAAGCGGTTTCTCTGTTTGTTACCTGTTTGGTGATTTTTAGCTGTCTCATTTTGTAATTTAAAATTAATAATTCGGTTGTTCTAGCATTTTTATACGATATAAAAAATCAAAGGTTACATCTTATTGATTATTTTTTTTCAGGTTTTGGTAAGAGTACTTTTCTTGACAACCTTAATTTACCAGATTTAGCATCAATTTCAGTTAATTTAACTTCTACTTTATCGCCTTCTTTTAAAACATCTTCAACGTTTTCTACTCTTTCCCAATTGATTTCAGAAATGTGTAATAAACCGTCTGTTCCTTTGCCAATATTTACAAATGCACCATATGGCATAACAGAGCGAACAGTACCAGTATAAACATCTCCTACTTCAGGAGTGAATGTCAATGCTTTAATTTCAGAAATAGCATTATCCAATAACTCTTGAGTAGTTCCTAAAATTTCTACCTTTCCTTGGTTATCGATTTCCTCAATAGTTATTGTGGTGTCGGTATCAGACTGAAGTTGTTGGATAATTTTTCCACCAGGCCCAATTACCGCTCCAATAGTATCTTTTGGAATAAACATGACATGTATTTTTGGTACATGAGGTTTAAGTTGAGCTCTTGTTTCAGAAATAGTATCCGTTAGTTTACTTAAGATATGTAGTCTTCCAGCGTTGGATTGTTCTAACGCTTGTGTAAGAATTTCATAAGATAAGCCTTCAATTTTAATATCCATTTGACATGCAGTAATACCATCTTTAGTACCACATACTTTAAAGTCCATATCACCTAAGAAATCTTCATCTCCTAAGATGTCTGATAATACTGCAAAATTACTGCCATCAGTAATTAATCCCATAGCAATTCCAGAAACAGGTTTTCTTAGTTTAACACCTGCATCCATTAGTGCCATAGTACCTGCACATACCGTTGCCATAGAGGAGGAACCGTTAGATTCGAGTATGTCAGAAACTACTCTTACTGTGTATGGGTTATCTTCATCAATCATTCTAGATAAGGCTCTTTGTGCTAAGTTACCGTGACCTATTTCTCTTCTACTTACACCTCTAATTGGTCTTGCTTCACCTGTAGAAAATGGAGGGAAATTGTAGTGTAGATAGAATCTTTCAGAACCTACTTCTGTAACACCATCAATTCTGTTCTCATCCATTTTAGTACCTAAAGTAACTGTTGTGAGAGATTGTGTTTCTCCTCTAGTAAATAGAGCAGAACCATGAGGTCTAGGTAGATAATCTATTTCACACCAAATTGGACGAATGTCAGAAGGGCTACGACCATCTAAACGAACGTTTTCATTTAGTACCATATCTCTGACAGCTTTTTTCTCTGCTTTCTTGAAATAAGCACCAAGCATAAAGGTCTTTTCTTCTAATTCTTCTTCAGAAAGCGTTTCTTTGAAAGCGTCTTTAATGGCTTTGAAGTCATTGCTTCTAGCGTGTTTTTCAGAAGCTTTTTTCGCTACAGCGTAGAATTTGTCGTAGCAATATGCCATTACATCATCCTCTAGTTCTTTATCATGATTCTCGTGAGAGTATTCTCTTTTAGTTTCTGTGCCTACTGCTTTAGTTAGTTCCAATTGAACAGCACAGTGGTTTTTTATTTCTTCGTGAGCAAATTTGATAGCCTCTACCATTTCTGCTTCAGAAATTTCGTCCATTTCACCCTCAACCATTGCTACGCTATCTGCTGATGCTCCAATAACCATATCAATATCAGATTCTTCTAATTGAGCTGGGGTAGGGTTAGCTATTAATTCACCACTAACACGGCCAACTCTAACTTCAGAAATAGGACCATTAAATGGTATGTCAGAAACAGCAAGTGCAGCAGATGCACCTAAACCTGCTAGAGCTTCTGGGCATACGTTTTCATCGTGCGATACTAATGATAACATAATTTGTGTTTCGGCATGGTAGTCACTTGGAAATAGTGGACGTAGTATTCTGTCTACTAATCTCATTATTAGTATTTCGTGATCTGTTGGTCTAGCTTCTCGCTTTAAAAATCCCCCTGGAAAACGTCCGTCTGCAGCGAATTTTTCTCTATAATCTACGGTTAGTGGTAGAAAGTCTACATCATCTTTAGCCTCTTTGTTAGATACTACAGTAGCTAATAGAACAGAATTACCCATTCTCAATTCCACAGAACCATGCGCTTGTTTAGCGAGTTTACCAGTTCTTATTTCAATGGTTCTACCATCTCTCTGTTCAATTTTTTTTACAATTTCTTTCATTTTTCTTTGTCTATTTACATACTAACGGATTTATACACAAAAAGGCAATTGAAAAATTGCCTTTTGCGAGTTGTCCGCTTAGAAGATAACTTATCTTCTTATTCCTAAATCTTTGATTAGCGCTCTATATTTCTCGATATCTTTATTCATTAAGTAATCAAGAAGACCTCTTCTCTTACCGACAAGAAGTTGAAGCGAACGCTGTGTGTTTTTATCTTTTCTGTTATTTTTTAAGTGACCTGTTAGGTAAGATATTCTGTTGGTAAATAAAGCTATTTGACCTTCAGTTGAACCTGTATTCTTTGAGTCACCACCATATTTTTTAAAAATGGCGTCTTTTTCTTTAGCAGTTAAATGCATTATATATTATTTTTAAATCCTAAAAATTGGTCTGCAAATATAGAAAAACTTTTATATAATGAAAGATAATTCTCTTTATTTCTAGGATGTGTACATATCTAGTAACAGAGAGACTTTGGATTTAAGGTTTTTTCGTTCAACAATAAAGTCTAAAAATCCGTGCTCTAAAACAAATTCAGATGTTTGAAACCCTTCAGGTAAATTTTTACCAATTGTTTCTTTTACTACTCGCGGGCCAGCAAAACCAATTAGAGCTCCAGGTTCAGCAATATTGACATCACCTAACATAGCAAATGATGCTGTTACACCACCTGTTGTAGGGTCTGTTAATAACGAAATATAGGGCAATTTAGCTTGAGCGAGTAAAGAGAGGTTAGCTGATGTTTTTGCCATTTGCATCAATGAAAAAGCGGCTTCCATCATTCTTGCTCCTCCAGATTTTGATATCATCATAAAACCACACTTTTGTTTAATAGCAAGTTGTATGGCCCTGCTGATTTTTTCTCCAACAACGGCACCCATAGAACCTCCAATGAAATTGAAGTTCATACAAGCAATGACAAGAGGTTTGCCTTCTATTTTACCAAAGCCTGTTGTAATAGCATCTTTAAGGCCTGTTTTTTCTTTGGACTGAACTAGTCTATCTTTATACTTTTTGGTGTCCTCAAATTTTAAGGGGTCTTTGGATTCCATTTTAGAATCTAATTCCTTGAATTTGCCTTGGTCAAAAAGAATTGCAAAATAGCTGCTAGCATTTATTCTTTCATGAAAGCCACATTTTTGACAGACGCTTAAGTCTTTTTCATGCTCTTGGGTTGGAACAATATGTTTACATTTAGGACATTTATACCACAATCCTTCGGGGATTTCTTTTTTGTCATTCGTGGAAGTAGTAATACCTCCTTGTATTCTTTTAAACCAACCCATTTTATTTATTTCAAGGTATTTACGTTATTTAAATCAGAAAAGGCTTTATTGAGACGAATTTTGAAAGCTTCTTCGCCTTTTCTTTGCCATACTCTAGGATCGTAATATTTTTTATTTGGCATGTCACTACCATCAGGGTTTCCTATCTGACTAGAAATATAATCTTTCTTTTCGTTCATGTAGTCCCTTACTCCAGATGTGAAAGCGTATTGGAAGTCAGTATCTAAATTCATTTTAATGACTCCGTATCCGATAGCTTCTCTAATATCTTCTATAGAGGAGCCCGAGCCTCCGTGAAATACAAAATTAACTGGATTTTCTTTGGTGCCAAATTTCTCTTGAATATGTATTTGAGAGTTTTTTAGAATTTTGGGTTGTAAATACACATTACCAGGCTTATAAACGCCGTGAACATTTCCAAATGCAGCAGCTACTGTAAATTTATCACTAACCTTCATTAACTCTTCGTAAGCATGGGCTACTTCTTCGGGTTGTGTGTAAAGTTTTGAACTATCTACATCAGTATTATCTACACCATCTTCTTCGCCACCAGTTATACCTAATTCAATTTCCAAAGTCATATCCATTTTACTCATTTTTTCTAAATAGCGTTTACAGATATCAATATTTTCATTAAGTGGTTCTTCGGATAAATCTATCATGTGTGAACTATATAATGACTTTCCATGAACTTTGTAAAAATCTAAACTAGCATCTAGTAGTCCATCTATCCAAGGTAAGAGCTTTTTGGCACAATGGTCAGTATGTAAAATAATAGTAGCACCATAGAGTTCTGCTAATTGGTGTGTATGCATAGCACCAGAAATACCACCAGCAACTGCTGATTGAAACTTATCGTTTGATAGACCTTTTCCTGCAAAAAATTGACTTCCTCCAGCTGAAAATTGAACAATAGCAGGTGAGTTGTTATCTCTTGCAGATTCCAAAACAGCATTAACAGTACTTGTGTTAACTACATTGATTGCTGGTAATGCATACCCGTGTTTTTTAGCATGTTCAAAAATCTCTTGCACTTCGTTTCCTGTGGCTACGCCCGCTTTTATCATTTTAAAATTATATTATGTTGGTTATTGGGGCAAATGTATTAAATACTATTTTTTATTGAATGTTTCAACAATATATTTTTTTAATTTCGACCTAAAGTTTTAAACACACAATGTTAACTAAAAATCAAATTAAATTAATTCGTTCATTATCTATTAAAAAGAACAGGCAAAAACATGGTTTATTTATTGTCGAAGGAGAGAAGTTAGTAAATGAAGTCCTCAGTTCTGACTGGCAGGTGCAGGAAGTATATGCTACAAAAGAATGGTTAGGAGATAATGCAATAATCATTTCTAATAACGATCTAATTAGGATTTCATCTTTAAAGTCACCAAATAAGGTGTTAGCAATAGTTAAAGCTAAAAAGAGTTCTTTAAAAATTATGAGTAATACAGTTTTAGCCTTGGATGGTATAAAAGATCCTGGTAATCTTGGTACAATAATACGCATTGCAGATTGGTTTGGAATTAAAGATATTTTATGTTCAAATGACTGTGTAGATTATTTGAATCCAAAAGTTGTACAATCAACTATGGGTTCATTTACAAGAGTTAATGTATACTATACATGTTTAATGGATGCATTCAAAAAATATTCTGATTACAAATTGTTTATGACAGTATTAAATGGCACTCCACTTAGCCAAATGACAAATGCTGATAAAAAGATTGTTGTGATGGGTAATGAGTCAAAGGGAATTAGTAATGAGATTTTAGAATTAACAAGTGAGAAAATTACTATTCCTAAGTCTAAATCTTCAAATGCAGAGTCACTAAATGTGTCTGTTGCAGTTGCAATTATTCTTTCTGCTATTTAATTTTTTTTGTGTATTTAGCTAATAAGCCTGTCCATTTACAATTATTACAATAAAAGCGTTTGAAACCAAAAATATTTAGAGTTAGATTGTTTATTTCTTTAACATATCTTTTTCTTTTATGTCTATCTAAAGGTTTAGTGTAAACAGGGCAACAATTATTACAGATTTTATTTTTTAATTTGGACTTATAATATTTTATCCTAAGTAAACACAATGTTAAAAGATAGATAAAATTAAAGAAACAAATATTTCTAATAAATCTAACATGAAAAAAGTTGGTATTTACAACATACACAATCTAAATCTATATTAATTTGTGAAAATTTCAAATTTTTTCAGCAACTCTTTTACCATCAATTGCAGCAGATACTATACCCCCAGCATATCCTGCCCCTTCACCGCATGGATAGAGATTTTTAATTCTTATATGTTGTAGATTTTCTTTATTTCTAGGTATTAATAAGGGAGATGATGTTCTGCTTTCTAGGCCAATAATATTAGCTTCGTTGCTTAAATAGCCTTTCATTTTTTTACCAAACACTTTAAAACTCTCAGAAAGTGAATTATATATAGATTTTGGTAAAATTTCATGCATGGGTTGAGATAAAATTCCAGGTTGATAAGAAGTTTTATTCAAATTATTTGATGTTTTTTTATTAACAAAATCAACCATTCTCTGCGCAGGAGCAACTTGTAATTCAGAAGTTATTTTACACATACTCTTCTCAAGTTCCATTTGGTAATATAAACCTTTCAACTCTCCATATTTTTTAAATCTTATTAAATCTTCTTCTTTTACCTCAACAACTATTCCAGAATTAGAAAAAATCGAATCTCTTTTAGAAGGAGACATTCCATTTACTACTATCTCACCACTATTTGTTGCTGCTGGAACAATAAAACCACCTGGACACATACAAAAAGAATAAACACCTCTTTTATTTATTTGTGTAACTAATTTATAAGATGCAGGAGGTAAATATGGACCTCTTTCATAACAAGAATATTGAATCTGATCAATTAAGTATTGAGGATGCTCAATCCTTATTCCCATAGCAAAGGGTTTGTATTTGATTTCTATAGATTTTTTATTAAGTAGTTTAAATATATCTCTAGCTGAATGGCCTGTTGCTAAGATGGTGTTATTAGCTAATACTTTATCTTTATTTTGTAATATAACACCTTTGATACAATTATCTTCTATTATAAAATCAATTACTTTGGTATCAAAATGTATTTTGCCACCATTAGATAAAATAGTTTCTCTAATATTAGAAATAATTTTGGGTAATTTATTTGTTCCAATGTGTGGTTGAGAATCTACTAAAATATCTTTTTTAGCACCGTGAAATACAAAAGTTTCTAATATGTCAATTATTGAGCCTCTTTTCTTTGAACGTGTATATAATTTACCATCAGAATATGTGCCAGCTCCACCTTCTCCAAAACAGTAATTAGAATCTGGATTTACTATATGTTTTTTGTTAATTGCTGCAATATCTCGTCTTCTACTTCTTACATCTTTACCTCTTTCAAAAATAATTGGTTTTTTACCTCTTTCCAATAATGTAAGTGCAGCAAAAAGTCCTGCGGGCCCTGAACCTATTATTATTACTTCCTCTGAATTAGAAACATCCTTGTAATTTTTTTCAATTTTGTATTCTTCTTTTATTTTTTTCTCATGGACTTCAATTCTAAGTTGAATTTTTACTTCTTTTTTTCTGGCATCAATTGATTTTTTTAAAATTTTCCAATGTGAAGGTTCTATATCATTTGAATTTAATTCTTTGCGAATACGATTATTTATTGATTCATCAAATGCAGCAACTTCTGGACTGAGTGATAAGGAGAGTATTTTACACATTATAAAATTTTTTTATTCAAATGTGAAAGATATTGAAAAACCTCTTGTTTTCATTTCTCGAATTGAACGACTGTATATACTACCATCATTAACAATTAAATTTCTTAATCCAAAATTAGCTTTTAGTTCAGGAGAAAACTTAAAATAGGGAAGATAAAAGTCTAATCCCAGTCCAATTTCATAAAGAAAATCATTTTGTTTAATTTTTACAACTTCCAAGCCATCATCATCAATATTTCCTTGAGAAGCTAAATCTATTGAATACTTTAAGCCTGTTATTATATATGCTTTTCCATTGTTGTATCTTGAAGATTTATATTTTAGGCTTAAGGGAAATTCAATAAAAGTAGATTCTATCTTCTTGTTTTCATTTATAAGTATATTATTTTCACTTATGGTGTAAAATATTTTTCTTTCTGCCAATGATAATGTTGGAATAAATCTAAAATCTAAACTATTTGCAAGTCTAAAATTACTGACCACTCCAAGATTAAATCCTTTTTGGTTTTGAGATTGAATAACAAATAATTTATCTTCAATGTCTGATATGGAAGTGAGTTTAAAATCTAAAGTATTTAATCCAACTAAAAAGCCAAAGTGAACTGGTTTGTTATCATAATTAGGAAGATTTAATGGTACATTATAGCGTTGAGCAAGAAGGTTTTGGCTAATGAGCAACAACAAAACTATTTTGTGAATTTTTTTCATAATAAAATATCGTAAAAAAAATAGAATTATTTTGTAGCTGTATACAAAGCTGCTATTCCAAATGTTAAAGACCTAAATTTTGAGTCTTTAAATCCTACTTTTTCCAGTTCCTTGATAAAAGCAGTTCTACTTGGAAAAGCAGCTACAGATTCTGGAAGATAGGAATAGGCGAAGTCGTCCTTAGAAAAAAAATTCCCAACAAATGGTAATATAAATTTAAAATATAGACCATAAAGTTGTTTGAATGGAAAAGTTGTCGGTTCAGCAGGTTCAAGAATTGCAAGTTTACCACCAACTTTCATTACTCGATACATTTCACTTAGTCCTTTGTTTAGGTTTTCAAAGTTCCTAACACCAAAGCCTGCTGTTACAGCATCGAAGCTGTTATCTTTAAAATATAAATTTTCGGAATCCCCGTATTGCATATCTATTACTTTATCAAGAGATTTGTCTTTCATTTTTTTTCTACCAACATCTAGCATATTATTAGAAATATCTACGCCAATAATTTTAGTTGGTTTAAGTCGACTTACTTCAATAGCCAAGTCTCCTGTTCCAGTAGCGATATCTAAAATCAATTCAGGATTTATTTTAGCAATTTCTCTAACAGCAATTTTTCTCCAAATAATGTCTATTCCTAACGATAAAAAATGATTTAAAAAGTCATATCTACCAGCTATGCTATCAAACATTTTAGTTACTTGTTCTTTTTTAGAAGCTTTATCTTTATTATATGGAGTAATTTTTGTTCCCAACATTAAGATTTTATGGTACAAAGATAGCTAAATACTATTTTTTTTAATCAATATCTTTTTGGTTGATGCTGTTTACAAATAAAATATTACCCAAGTTATCGTATCCTTCAAAAATATCGAGCTTTTGTTTTTTCACCAATTCTCCTCTAAAACCAATAATTGTCAAATCAGAATTTGAAGAGTGATTATTAATAATTTCTTTAATACTTATGTCTTCATCATGAGGTAACATTTTCATATTTCTTGGAGATATTGGAAGTCTTCCAGATTCAATATAGTCAAACATTTGATTTTTATATTCTTCGAATTTATCTTTAGGGTAAATTGTAAATACTTTTATTTGAGCTTTTTTCCATTCTGGATGTCCTAATATAATGTAGCCTAAAAGAATCATCATATTTGAATTTTTATAGTCTCTTGATGATATCCAAATATGGATTTCTTCTTTTTTATCAAGTTTAAAATCACTTGAGCGCATTATGGCTACATCATAACCAGTTGTATGAAGTAAATTAAAGTTACTCATTACATCTTCAAAAGATTCTTTATCGGACTCACTAAATTCTAGTAAAATAAGATTATTTTCTGTTCCAGAAATACTCGATAGTTGTACAACTTGAGCTAGAGCTGATGTATATGATGGAGAAATAAGCGTGTCTACATAGACATTAGTTTTTTTACCTTCAATTAGTTGGTGTTTAATAACTTTAGATTGTTCAAAAGTTTGTTTACTCAAGTATCCTTTGATATAGTGGATATACGTTCCAAAACCATATTTATATGAAATCCAACGAGTAATATCGAATGCGCTTTTTCTTGTTAACGATGCATCACTTATACTTACCACAAATGGACGCCAATGAAAGTTTGAAGATAAGTTGCTGTCATTTATTCTTTGTAAAAATATTTTTAATTGTCTAGCTATTTGTTCTAAAACATCTTTAAAGAGATTTACAAACTCTCTTTTATCTGAAGACTTTTTACTAATAAAATAGTAGAAAGTAATCATAATAATTATTGACAAAAAAGCAAATAACGTATCCATTTTGAACATTAACCATATTGATAGGATTGCTCCTAATAAAGAAATGTACCATCTGGATTTAAATGCTGGTCGGTATGAGGGGTCTCCTGAAAAATGTTCTAAAAATGATATTAAACAAATTGCTCCATATGTTACCATGAAAAACATAGAGATAATACGAGCAACGTTATTAATATCTCCAACATAGACAATGAAAAAGGCTATGATACAGGTTACTATTGTACCGTTTAAAGGTTCATTATTTTCTTTTTTTTGCTTTGCTAACCAAAAATCTATCTTACTAGAAGGAAAAATTTTATCTTTTGCTAGTGCTTGTAAAGTTCTGGGCGCAATAATTATTGATCCCAAGGCAGATGAGATAGCAGCACATGCTAGTCCAATAGGAATTATAGGTCCCCAAATTGCTATATCACTCATTACTAGTTGATTATTTGCAAGATTATTTAAATCGGTAGAAATAACTAATTTGAAAGCTACTAAAATATAAATTATAGCTCCGAGAACAGTTGCAATAATTGTTCCTCTTGGTATAGATTTTCTTGGTTCTTTTAAGTCACCAGACAACCCAAGTCCAGCAGAAATTCCAGTGAAAGCTGGAAATATGATAGTAAATACGTAAAAGAAATCCTTTGCTTCTTCTGCTTTGGAGAAAAAATTAACTTGTTTCATTTCGATTTGACTTTCTCCCAAGAAAAATAACAGTAAAGAAATGAAGATTACTGAGGCAACAACGTATAATGCTTTTACTCCTAAATCTGCTCCTTTTGAAATAATAAGTAGCGATAATAGAGACATTGATATTAACCCTATTGCTTTACTATTTACTAATAAATTACTGAGTATGCCTAAATTATATTTTTCGTTTAAAAATTGACCAAATGGGATAAAAGACTCTGCAAATGCTATTATATAAAATGAAACACTTATTGCTTGAGAAAGAAATAGTGCAATTCCAATAGCTGCACCAATATTTATTCCAAATGATCTAGAAATAACATAATAGTCTCCTCCTCCTTCTACTTTTCTATTTGTTGCAATTTCAGCTACTGCTAATGCTGTAGGTATAGTGACAGCATGACCTAAAACTATAATTGCTATTGCACCAAAAAATCCAACATTTCCAACTGCAATGCCAAAACGTAAAAATAAAATAGCACCTAAAATGGTACTGATAGAGGCTATAAATACTGGAGTTGTCCCAAATTGTTTTCTATTATCTTTTAATTTTCTGGGCATTTAAAAGAAAATTTTTTCAAATGTATAAAAATTAAAAATCAATATGAGAATAAGAAATAGTTTTTAAATTAGCTGAGTTTATGACAAAAGATAGACTACACGAAATTATTTTTGAAGCAGATACCAAAAAAGGTAAAATTTTTGATGTAATACTGCTAATTGCCATATTAATTTCAGTCTTTGGAGTTATACTTAATAGTGTCGAAAGTATTCAAAAAGATTATGGAAATCTATTAATAATTATAGAATGGGTATTTACTATATTATTTACTGTAGAATATATACTTAGAATATATTCTATAAAAAAACCATTTAAGTATATTTTTTCATTTATGGGAATTATTGATTTATTATCAATTATACCAACTTATTTGTTGTTTTTATATCCTCCCATACATGTATTAGTAGATATTAGAGCAATCCGTCTAATAAGAGTTTTTAGAGTATTTAAATTATCAAGATATCTAAGAGGTGCAAATATTATGCAAATCGCTCTTAAATCCTCAAGGCCAAAAATTATAGTTTTTTTATTATCAGTCATATTAATTGTTATTATTTTGGGAACCATGATGTACATTGTTGAAGGACAAAAGAATGGATTTGAAAATATTCCTAAATCAATTTATTGGTCGGTTGTTACTCTAACAACGGTAGGATATGGTGATGTAGTCCCAGTCACAACAGTTGGTAAGTTTTTAGCTTCTATTATTATGATAATTGGTTATGGAATAATTGCTGTTCCTACTGGTATTGTTTCTGCTGCTATAGCCAGGTCTTCTGGCAAAGTAACAACACAATCATGTAGAGTATGTTCAAAAGAAGGACATGAAATAGATGCAAAGCATTGTAAGTATTGCGGTTCTAAATTAGACGAATAGCCTCATTTAATAAATTTTGCCTATCAACTGGATTAACCCCAACTTTTTCGCAAGATAATCCACCTGCTAAATTAGCAAGTTGTGCTAAATTTTGATGATCTAACTTTTGTGTTAAAGCTAAAGCAGCAGTAGCAATAACAGCATCACCTGCACCTGAAACATCAATAATTTTTCTTTTATGTGCTGGTAAGTAATGTTCCTCATTTTTGCTTTGTATAAACATACCTTTTTCTGACATAGTAAGAAGAAACAATTTTGCGTTGAGTTGTTTTCTTTGCTTAGTGACAATTTTTGAAATATTTTCTAAACATAATTCTTCCTCTTTAGTATTACTTTCAATTAGCTCTGAAATATTGGGTTTAAAAATATTAAGTCCTTTGTATTGCCAATAATTTTCTTTTTTTGGATCTACTAGAGTTGGTATCTTTTTCTTTAACACAAATTCGACTAAATTATCTATAACATATTTTGTTAACACACCTTTATTGTAATCTTGAAAGATAACTACATTAACATCATTCATTAAATCTATAGAGTGTTTTATGAAGTCAGATTCATTATTAATGGGAAATGTGTCTTCTTCATCTACTCTTAACTGATGTTTATTTTCACTGATAATTCTAGTTTTGATAGTTGTTTTTCTTTCCTCTTTCAGAATACCCTCAGTTGAAAGGTTTTCACGCTTCATCAAATCAAAAAAACCTTTATCGTCATTTCCTATTACAGAGCATAGTATGGGAGTAGCTCCCAGAGCTTTAATGTTTGCAGCTACATTAGCAGCTCCACCTAATCTTTTTTCGTACTTTTCAATGTCCACAATTGGTATAGGTGCTTCAGGAGATTGTCTATTTATAGATCCCCACATGTATGAATCAATCATAGAATCACCTACAATTAAAACCTTAATTTTTTTAAAATTGTTAAAAATGCTATGCCAATCAGAATTCACTATTTTATCTAAGTTTTGCTAATGATTTTTTCATTCTTTTTACCGCCTCTATAAGATTTTCTTCGGATGCCGCATAAGAAATTCTAACGCAATTAGGTGATCCAAAAGCTTCACCTGCTACTAATGCCACGTGGGCATTGTTAAGAATATACATACAGAAGTCAATAGAATTTAAAATTGTTTTTTCACCATCACTTTTACCAAAATAATGAGATATATCAGGGAAAATATAAAATGCGCCATCAGGAATATTAGTTTTTATTCCGGCTATTTCTGATAGCATTTCTAGCATTAAATCTCTTCTTTTGTGAAATGCTTTTCTCATATATTCTACTTCCGAAGGTGAGGCTAACATAGCTGTTTCCGTAGCCTTTTGAGCAATTGCGCAAGTTGCTGAAGTCACTTGGCCTTGTATTTTATTACAAGCACTAGAAATCCATTGAGGTGCTGCAATATAACCAACTCTCCATCCAGTCATTGCAAAGCCTTTGGAAACACCATTGACCGTAATAACTCTATCTCTAATGGAATCTATTCTTGCTATACTGAAATGCTTAATTCCGAAATTAATAAGTTCGTATATTTCATCACTTACCACATATATATTTGGATAATTTTCTAACACTTTGGCTAATTCCTCAAGTTCTTGTTGACTATATACTGTTCCACTTGGATTACAAGGAGAACTGAAAATAA
>CAXFOQ010000024.1:0-16745 GCA_964004705.1 uncultured Flavobacteriales bacterium
ATTCTGAACGTTCTAATTGCTTACTATTGTTCAATAGCGCCACTTTCATTTTCTTTATTTTGCCTTTGGCATCAACCCATATTTCATCACTTGCCTTACCTACTTTCCAATTAAAAGGAATAAACACTATTGGAAATTCTAAGCCCTTAGATTTATGTACGGTCATTACTTTCACAGCGTCCATATCGTCAGGCACTACAATAGCCTCTTTATCGTGGTTTTTATCCCACCATTCTAAAAATTCCACTATGTCGTTACTATTTTTTATTGAGAACTTATGTATGGCATCTAGAAAATAATGAAGGTAAATATCTGTTGAAGAAAGTTTAAAGACATGAATTAATCGTTCTACCAAATCATATATAGCCAATTCCCAAAGAGCTTGTGGTTTGAAATCAATTCCTAAAGATTTAATAAAGGCATTGAAAACATGAATATTGCCCTTGCCAACCGACTCCAAAACTTGATGTAAATTGTAATCAACATTCTCATAATAGTAATATAAATAACTAACTATATAAGTTTGAGACACTTTATCCTGAGTGTTATGTAGATATGCCAATACTGCTAAAATGAAATTCACATCTTTTGAGGCACTCAACAAAAGAGCCTCATCAGATAAAACATTAATACCCGCCTTATTTAGACTTTCTGCTGCCTGACATGCTTCCTTTCCAGTTCTACACAAAATAGCCATGTCCTTGAAATCGTAATTCATAGACTTCAACACCTCAATTTGTTGTATAATCTTATCCATAACATCGGATTTAAAGCTTTCTGTATCAGGCGTTAAATCAATATGTATATACCCACCATCTTTACCCTTAGGGTTTTGTTCGCTAGATTCGTATATGCCTTGTAAATCTGGACTTATGATGGTCTTTAAATTTTTAAAGAAAGTGTTGTTGAATTGTACTATCTCTTTATCACTTCTCCAATTGTCTGACAATACTTTTTCTTCAGCATTGTTCAACAAACTAATTTTCAATTCATCTGGGTTTGGTAATAATTCAGATTGAAAGATATGCTCTGGCAACTGCACGAATTGTTCTACCTCACCCCCTCGCCATCGGTATATAGACTGCTTAGCATCACCTACAATAAGGTTCTGATAACCCTCAGATAAAGAGTTATGAACCAATGGCAATAAATTATGCCACTGCATTACCGAAGTATCTTGAAATTCATCTATCAAAAAATGATGATACCTCTCTCCTAGCCTTTCATAAATAAATGGTGTAGGCTCTTTACGGATTATTTCTGCAATGGCGTTGTTAAATTCTGAAATATGCTTGACATTATTTTCTTCTTTAAACTTTTCTAATTCCTTTGACAACTCATTCAGTACTGCTATGGAAAAGATATTGTTCATTAAGAGCTTATTAAAAATATATTCCTTAAAACCTACTCTTAAATGCTTTTGTACATCGTCAAAAAGAGCGCTTAGAAAATCAGCATGATTGATTATGATTTCTTTTTTATCCTCATCTACCGATTTAGCACTCCATTTATTATTGGCTACATTTTTTTGCAAAGTGTTTGAGGGGAAGAATTTTTCTGAAGAACGTTTTCTAAAATTATTAAAATAATTGTAAAACGTACCACTCGTAAAGTCTTTAGGTCCTAGACTGAAGTTTTTGCAAAAATCTAAGAATTCCTTTCTTTTATTTAACAACAACTGTTCAAAAGCATCGATTTCTGATAATAAATCGTTCTTTACTTCCAAACAGTCGGAAATTCTTACATCATTAAGTGAATTGACAAACTTCTCAGATTTTTCAATAAATAAATGTTTAGCAAACTGTTCGAGAGCATTTTCAAGATTATAACTCTTACCTTCATCAGCCTTGCTCAAAGCAAATGCTACCAAAGCATCAGAAACTTCTTTATTTGTTCCTATTCGACTAATTAAAAAAGATACAGTTGGCTGTATGAGCAAATCTTTATCCATCTCTACCTCAAAGGCTTGAGCCATTTGCAAATCATGAGCGAAAGTTCGTACAATACGAAAAACAAATTTATCAATAGTAGAAATAGATAAATCTGTATAGTTATGTAATATAGCAGTAAGAATCTGCTGTGAGCGTTTTTTAATATCCTCATCGCTTAGAGAAGTATCTTTTTGAATGTTACTAAAGAATGAATGATCTTTGCCCTGACCTACTCCTTTTGACAAATCAGAAATGAACGATAACACCCGTTCTTTCATTTCAGATGCCGCTTTGTTAGTAAAGGTAATAGCTAAAATATGTCTAAAATAACGAGGATAAAATGTTCTGCCATCACCAACCAATGCCATTCTTACGTAATTGCGAACTAATGAGTAGGTTTTTCCAGAACCAGCAGAAGAACGGTATATGTGTAGGTTTTTACTCATCAATTTGTATTCGAAAATAGATAATTTATAGAAAAAAATTTCTTAAAACCGACAACACTTATTCACAATTAGTCCATTTCACAATTAATCACTTACTATCAACGTTTAATAATTTAAATCTAGATAATCGTTATATTTGTACCAATGAATATCTCCCATTTTTTTAACTTAGTTTTATTTGGTCTTTTACTGACATTTTTCTCATGTAAAGAAGCTGGCTGCACGGATACTAACGCTATTAACTACGACATTGAGGCTAATGAAGATGATAACTCTTGCCTGTACAACGGTAGTATAAATATAGACTTCAGACTAGTAAATGGTAATCAAGCCGTTGGCAAGTACGATACTATACATAGCCAAGATTATAGTTTTCGTCTTGAAAAAATTAAATTCTATTTGAGTAATATTAAACTCAAGTCATCAGATAAAATCAAATTTCTTAGTGAAGCTTACCTATACGATATAGACAATACTAATTCCAAAAGTCTAGTTTTTGAGCTAGAAGAAGGAACTTTTGATAGCTTGTATTTTGATTTAGGACTGAATAGTGAACAGAATAGCACAACTCCTGCAAATTATGATGTAAACCATCCATTAGGACTGAATCAAAATACCTTTTGGGCAATGGAGCCCTCGTCTTATATTTTTGTAATGATAGAAGGCAAAATAGATACACTATTGGGCGATGATTATTATCCATTATCCTATCATTTAGCTCACAGTGATTTACTCAGAAATGTAGCTTTAGAAAAACCTATAGAGATATCCCATGAAAATACAAGTACTCTTATAGTTGATGTAGATTTATCTAAAATTTTTGACTCTGTTGATTTTTCTGAAGACTTACCACACCAAAGCACTAATTCTAAGTTGGCACAGCTATTAATGGATAACTTTTCTACTACCTTTGAAATTCAGTAAGTACATATATCTACTTTTCACACTGGTAATCTTTTCTTGTCAAAGAGATATTCCTTATGTTGAACCATTTATTTACAATCCTACTTATGTAGTTTTAGAAAAGCCGAAAGGCTTTCCACAAGCTAGTATTCCAGCTGATAACCCCATGACAGAAGAAGGTATTAAATTAGGTAAAAAACTTTTCTACGAACCTCTTCTTTCAGGAAATAACACAATGTCTTGTTCTGATTGTCATTTTCAAATAAGCTCATTTGCAAATAATTCACAATATAATATTGGAATAGATGGTGTTTCTGGAAACAGAAATGCTATGGCTTTGATAAACCTTGCATGGTCAAAAGATTTTAACTGGAATGGAAGCATATCTGATTTAGAAAGTCAAGCCTTTGAACCAGTTATCAACCCAATTGAATTACATTCTTTAAATTGGAAAGAAGTAAGTTCAAAGTTAATGCAAAATGATGAATACAAAGATCTTTTTGAATTAGCATTCAACACAAGAATAATAGATTCAACACATGTAGTTAAAGCTATAGCCCAATTTGAAAGAACACTAATTTCTGCCGATTCTAAATTCGATAAATTCTTAGACTACAGAGCAAGTCTCACACCTTCAGAATTGAGAGGTAAAGAAATTTTCACCACAGAAAAAGGCGATTGTTTTCACTGTCACTCCTATCCTTTATTCACAAGTAATGATTTTCATAATAATGGTCTAGACCCAGAATTAGAAATGGATAATGGAAGGTTTAATGTTACAGGAGATATTAATGATAAAGGCAAGTTTAAAAGCCCATCTCTTAGAAATATCGAGCTTACGGCACCATACATGCATGATGGTAGGTTTCAAACCTTAGAAGAGGTTATTGAACATTATAATTTTGGCGGTCATAATTCAACTACTGTTGATCCATTAATGAAAAAAGTTGGAATAGGATTAGGTTTGAGCCAACAAAACAAAGTAGATTTGATAAATTTTCTAAAAACCTTGACAGATACAAGTTTTATCAACAATCCTGATTTTCAACCTTAAACTTTAATATGAGGCGAATATCCTACATACCCTTGACTTTGATACTTTTGATAATCACATCATCACAGGCATTTTCTCAGCTTAGATGTGGTACTATCAAAAGATGGAATGCTGAAACTAAAGACCACCCTCAACTCATTGAAAAGCGTCAAAAAATTGAAAATGACATTATAAAATGGCAAAAAAGCACCGCTTTAAACTCATACAACATACCTGTAGTATTCCATATTCTTTACGAAAACGAAAGCGAGAACATTAGTATAGAACAAATTCAAAGCCAGCTTGATGTGCTTAATCAAGATTTTAATCGAACTAATCCTGATGCCAATCAAACACCTTTAGAATTCCTTAAGGTTGCAGCTAACTGCAATATCAATTTCTGTCTAGCTCAGCGAACACCTAATAATGATAGTACATCGGGTATTACCTATACCCAAACCAATATTAGTTCATTTTCTTTATACGACAACAGAATATTTCACGACTCCTTGGGGGGTAAGACTATTTGGAATCCCGAAAGATATTTAAATATCTACGTTTGTGATTTAAACAATGCCCTTGGCTTCTCCTCTTTTCCCGGAGGTATTGAAAGTAGAGATGCTGTAGTCATTAACTATAGTAATTTTGGTACTATAGGTGTTTCTCCTCCATTTAACAAAGGTCGAACTGCTACTCATGAGCTTGGTCACTGGCTCAATCTATTACATATTTGGGGCGATAGTAATTGTGGAAATGACTTAGTTCAAGATACTCCTGTTCAGGATACTGAAAACTATGGTTGCCCTTCACACCCTAGCCCAACATGCTCCAATAACGGGGATATGTTTCAGAATTTTATGGACTACACAGACGATGCCTGTATGAATCTTTTTACAGAAGGACAAAAAGATAGAATGCACGCCACCATAAATTCACAGAGAACAGGTTTAGTTCAATCGCAAGCCTGTTCACTACCCTATGAAGATATTGGCATCAACGAAAATTTATCTCCAGCAAATAACCAAGATTATTGCGGTTATGAATTTGAATTAATAACTTCACTATACAACTATTCAAGTTCTAGCGTATACGAATCTCAAATCTATTTTCAAATTGATGATGGAGAAATACAAATGATGGAATGGAGTGGTGAACTTCTTCCAAATTCATCAGTAGAGATTAATCTCGGCAATTACACTTTATCAGCAGGTCAACATGCTCTTTTAATTTATTCATCTTCTCCAAACGGATTTCGTGATTTAAACTCCAACAATGACACCTTAGTAGTTAATTTTAATCTGAAAAATGGCTCACCCTTTGAATTTCAAATTCAAACAGACAACTATGCTGAAGAAAATAGATGGGAAATATTAAATGATAACAACGAGATTATAGCATCTGAAAATGAACTTATAAGCAATCAACTCAATACGTTTAGTTTTTGTCAAGAAGTTGACAGTTGTTACACACTAGTAATTTACGATGAATACGAAGATGGTATATGTTGTGATTTTGGAAATGGTTTTATATCTATCAATAATCAGGTATTTAATGGAAATTTTAATTCCGAAATTGAATTTGATTTATGTACAATTTCTACAATCAGCGAGCTATCACAACAAGATGCTTTATTAGTTTATCCAAACCCTAGTAATGGTAAGCTAAAAATTGCTTCTCCATTTATCATTGAATCTATAAGAATTGTTGATTTAATGGGTAAGATTGTATTAGAAAAAAATTGCCACAACAAAGAAGAAGAGTTAAATTTGTATCATCTTAAAAAAGGACCCTATTTAGTTCTTGTAAGCAACCAAAACAAATACACCCAATACCAAAAAATAATCATTCAATGAGAAAGTCTCTTTTAATAGCAATAAATATTCTAATCAGTCAATTCTGTTTTTCACAAATTAGCTCTGACGGAATACCGGTTAGTTTTTCACAAACTCTTTCTAGAGAGGTTCCTACCATTGAACTAGTAGCTCCAAATATCATTGCTCTGGAAAAAGAAGATAATGACAATGCTTTAAAAGGTAAACCCTATAGATACGCTGTTCAGCTAGAATGTGATATAGACCCTTCCAAAGATGGACTATGGGAAAATCTGGAAAATGGTATAAGAGTTTGGCGAGTGAATATCAAATCTGAAGAAGCACAAGCTTTAGGGCTATACTACGATGCTTTTCGGCTTCCATCTAATGGCAAGTTATTTATTTATAATTCTGACAAAACAAAACTTTTGGGTGCTTATACATCTGTAAATAATCACGAAAGTGGCTTTTTTGCTAACGAAATCATTGAAGATAGCCAACTGACTTTAGAATATGTTCAAAAAGGTGAAGGACAACCTCTCATTCATATCAATCAAGTTTCTTATGCCTATCGCTCAATCAATAAAGCGAGAAGTGTAAGTGGTTTTGGTGACTCAGAATCTTGTCAAGTTAATGTCAATTGTTCTCCAGAAGGAGATGACTGGCAAGATGTCAAAAGAGCAGTTTGTAGAATTAGTATAAAAATTGGTAGTAATAGTTATTGGTGTAGCGGTTCATTTATCAATAATACTGAACAAAATTGTAAGCCATACATCTTAACAGCTGACCACTGTACTTTTGATGATGATAATAATACCTATGCTTCAACAAATGATATGAATCAATGGTTATTTTACTTTAATTATGAGGCATCTGAATGTGAAAATCCCAGTAGTAGTCCATCATCCAATACAATGACTGGTTGTAGCAAAATTTCTAATAGTAGTGCTACCGGAAGTATTAGTGGAACTTCAGATTTTCATCTACTTGAATTAAATAACGAACCTCCATATGATTATGGTTTATTTGCTGCAGGATGGAACAGAGCGAATTCAGCATCAACAAATGGAGTAGGTATTCACCATCCTGCTGGTGATATAAAAAAAATATCAAGGTATACTCAATCAGCTACTAGTTCTGGATACGATTGGAGGGTAAAATGGGCATCAACTGATAATGGCCATGGTGTTACCGAAGGTGGTTCTTCAGGAAGTCCTCTATTAAACGCAAACAAACAAATTGTTGGTGATCTTTCTACAGGAAGTTCTGCTTGTTCACCAGCATTTTTACTAAATGGCTCGGACTTTTATGGAAAGTTTTCATATAGCTGGGATCAAAATGGAAATACTAGCAATAGACAACTCAAGCCTTGGTTAGACCCAACTAATTCTGGTGTAACTAACTTAGATGGTAAAGTTTGTGGAACTTCTCTTTTTTCAAACTTCAAAGCATCTCATACTCACGTTCTTACTGGTTACTCTACACAATTTAGCTATACAGGAACTGGAAACCCTGACTCTTATGAATGGACGTTTTATGGTGCAGGTGTAAGCCCTTCGAATTCAAATGAACCTTCACCAGTGGTGACATACAGCAACAATGGAAATTATACAGTAAGACTTAAAGTAACCGAAGGTGATGATGAAAGTTCAGAAATTAAGCCTGCATATATACTTGTGAATTCTGAAGGAAGCAGTATTGATTTAGAAGAATTCAAACAATCACTAAACATCTATCCTAACCCAACAAGTGGAATATTATTTGTCAGCCAAGAAAATGAATATTTAACTCAAATTAAAGTATACACCATTTTAGGTAAAGAAGTATACTCAAACAACTTACTTAATAGTCTTAAAATAGATTTATCATCAAAAAGTAATGGTGTTTATTTTATAGAGTTTTCTAATGGTAAGGAAAAAATAACAGAAAGACTGATTTTGAATCGTTAAATGAACAAAACTTTATCACACATTCTCGAAAATAAGTCTCTTAATGCCGACTTCAAAAAAATTGTAGAAAAAGTAATAGCTGGTGAAAGAATAACGGCCGATGAAGGTATTCACCTTTTTGATGCTGATTTATCCTTTTTAGGGTCACTAGCCAACTTTATTAGAGAAAAAAAACATCAAAACTTTACTTATTTTAATAGAAACATACACATAGAACCTACAAATATTTGTGTCTTTGATTGTAAGTTTTGCTCCTACTCTAAGTTACTAAAACATAAAACAGAAGGTTGGGAATTATCCGAAGAAGATATTATCCGAAAGATGAAAGAGTACAAAGACCAACCTATTACAGAAGTACATATTGTTGGTGGAGTTCACCCTAAAATGGGTTTACACTATTTTGCAAACCTAATCAAAAGAGTTAAAGAAATTAGACCTGATATTCATGTGAAAGCCTTTACTGCCGTTGAGCTAGAGTATATGTGTAGAAAAGCTAAAGTAAGTTTTGAAGAAGGTTTGAGCATTCTTAAATCGCATGGTCAAGATTCTTTGCCAGGAGGTGGTGCTGAAATTTTTGATGAACAAATTAGAGCTGAAATTTGTAATGACAAGTGTTCTTCTGAACAATGGTTAGAGATTCATGAAACAGCTCACAAATTAGGTATGCCATCTAACGCAACTATGCTGTATGGACACATAGAAGAACCTAAGCACCTTATTGACCATATGAACAGACTTAGAAACTTACAAGATAAGACTCAAGGCTTTAACACTTTTATTCCTCTAAAATTTAGAAACGGCGACAACCAAATGTCACATATTCCAGAAGTCAGTGTCATTGAAGATTTAAAAGTGTATGCTATCAGTAGAATTTTTATGGATAATTTTCCACACCTAAAAGCTTACTGGCCAATGATTGGTAGAAATACGGCTCAAATGAGCCTGTCTTTTGGTGTAAATGATATCGATGGCACTATTGATGACACTACTAAAATTTACTCTATGGCAGGTGCTGAAGAGCAAAGTCCTAGTTTATCAACTCAACAATTGGTTGAACTCATTAAAAATGTAAAGAGACACCCAATAGAAAGAGATACTGTATACAATACTGTTAAAGACTATAACGATTTTGTATTTAAGAAATAAGATGTTAAAAGCTGTTAAATCTTATGAATAGCATAGTTTCTCCATTTTTCAATGACACTTTTCATATCATCAGGTAATTCTGAATCGAAACTTAACCACTCATTTGTACGAGGATGAGAAAAAGATAAACTTTTGGCGTGTAATGATTGACGAGGAATCATACGAAAACAGTTTTCAACAAATTGCTTGTACTTTGAAAAGGTCGTCCCTTTTAAAATTTTATCTCCACCATATTCAAAATCGTTGAAAAGCGGGTGTTTTATATGCTGGAAATGCACTCTTATTTGGTGCGTACGCCCTGTTTCAAGCTTACATTCTACAAGACTAGTGTATCCAAAGCGTTCCAATACTTTATAATGAGTTTTAGCATGTTTTCCATACTCTCCATCAGCAAAGACTGTCATAACTTTTCTATTTTTAAGACTTCTGCCTATGTGAGCTTCAATGCTAGCTTCTTCGTCTTTTAATTCACCCCAAACTAAGGCATTGTATCTTCTGTCAATAGTTCTATCAAAAAATTGCTTAGACAATGAAGTCATCGCCATCTCATTTTTGGCAATAACCATCAATCCTGTAGTATTTTTATCTATTCTATGTACCAAGCCAGGTCGTGTAATATCACCACCATTAGCAGGTAAATCTTTAAAATGATAGGCTAAAGCATTTACCAAAGTATCCGAATAATTACCATAACCAGGGTGAACCACCATTCCAGCCTCTTTATTTAAAATGACTATATCTTTATCTTCGTATATAATATCTAATGGAATATTCTGAGGAATAAGTTCAATTTCCCTAGGTGGATTTTTAAACATGACCGTAACTACGTCATGGGGCTTAACCTTATAGTTAGATTTTACAGATTTGTCATTTACATGTATATAACCATCAATAGCCGCTTGTTGAATTTTGTTTCTGGAAGTACCCTCAAGTCGATTTAGAAGAAATTTATCCACTCTAAGAGATTCTTGCCCTTTATCGGCAACAACTCGAATATGTTCAAATAATTCCTCCTCCACTTCATTCATCATTGTACTACCAATTTCTTTCTGTGTTTTTTGTAATCGCTTTGTATTTCTAGTATGTATATGCCTTTAGAAAACGATTGTAAGTCAATATTATGTCGGCTATCAGAGAACTTCTTATAAACTAGCTTACCACTCAAAGTAAAAATAGAAAGCGTATGAGGTTCTTCAAATTCAATACTAACTAAAGTTGATGCAGGGTTAGGAAATACACCAAAAGGAGTTGTTAAACCATTATCTATCGATGAAGTGGTCAAACTTCCAAATACTGGTCTAATCATCCAAGTACCATCACAATCAGCACAATTAGATTGATTCCAACCAGCACCGAGATTATAAAACATTCTATCATTATTGATGGTGTTTTTATCCAATCCAACATTTATGATTTCGTCATAATATTGTTCCCAACCAATAAACACTGAACCAGATACACTAATAGGACTTTCTAATACATACTCATAAAAACCGTTTTTAACATCTATATATTGAGGGTAAAATATTTGACTTTGATAAATTATATCAGATGGAATCCCCGATTCACTATTCCAAAGTGTAATACTAAACGCTAGACCATCAGAATCTTCATAGTTTTCTTCAAAATGAATTTGAACAGCCTTTAGGGTGTCGTATTCAGAAATGTTAAACAACATAGCAACCATACCCCCTTCAACATTTATTCCGTATGAAGCTTCAGCAGAGCCATCATCCAAAGCATAGTAATTGTCAAAGTGTTGAACATACTTCAAAGTATCATTAGTTTTAAACAAATCGTTATCATCGGTTGCTAGAGACTGGACAATAGTAAATGAGTTAGATTTTAAACCAGTACTAGTTGATGGAAAAGCAGATACACCCACTGTAATTGCAGTAGGAGAATCATCAGAATAAGAAAAGTTATCTGTTTGAAAAGCTGGTATTTCATCATTTCTACTAGGACCAGTAGAAGGATAATGGAATATTAAGTTATTATCTTGCGTATATATATCATAAGCATAGTCTACACTTTGAGTTGTCGAGTAATTATTCCTTACCCATGTGTCCATCGTTGACGCCATATATGCAGCTCTATTTTGATCAAAATGAGTCCAAGGAATAGAAGTGTAAAAATTCAACATTTGAGAAGTCTCATACACAAAAGCCAAATCTTCTATGTCAATAGATAGAGATAAATCATCGGTAAGTAATACATTATCTAAGTGCCAATGGTCAAAATTACCAGATAATGTAGCTTCATTATGAAACCTAAATTGAAAGGAGTCGTGTAAAAAGGTATTATCATTGATGGTAATATTAATCTTTTCAAAATCTGAAAGACTGTAGCCCGTAGTATCCCAAACCGTTTGCCATACTAAAGCCGTATCTAAGCATTCTAACATAAATATATCATTAGATTCTGGCTCATTACCTATGCCTGTTGATTGTAAATAAAAGGATAAATAAACTTCAGAAAAAGTTGATAAATCTATGGGCCTAGATGTTAAATAATCCGATGGACCATGGGCTGTTTCAGATGCTAAATTTCTAGGGCTACCTGCTGAATCTAAACCATCAAAAGTAGCTACACCAATATTTAATGGGTTTATTGGATAATTTCTATTTACAAAAACATCACTATCCAGCCAATGCGAAGACTTTGGATATACTAAATAGTCAGAAAAATCATCATAAAATGGTAAATCTATTGCCGTATTTGATTCAAAAGCTGACCTTTGAAAAGATTGAGGTATTTGTGAATTATAAATCAAAGGATTAACAAATTCCTGAGCAACAGAAATTTGACAAATTAATATCAATACAATTATTAATCTATTCATCGGTATTGTTATTTGATTTAAGATATATATCAACGTTTCTACCTAAATTAATCATTGCATTATCTTCAGCTGAAGGACGCTGACGATAAACTACAGCTGTAGAACTATCTTTAACTGAAGAATCGTAAAAAACTAAGCCTAAATTAATAGAATTCATTTGCAATAAAATTTCAGCGTCTTCTTTGGTCAATCCATTTAAATTTGGAAGATTAACCATCACATCACTAAGCCCGTCTCCTACCACTAAGTCAACTTGAGTGCCTACAAATACTTGAGTACCAGACTCTACTTCTTTACCGTCAATCGTTTGTTTAAGCACCGCATTCTTAGCCATATCAGGAACAAAGGTCAAATTACCAACAGAAAGCTCTAGTCCTTTCAATTTTGAAACTGCACGACGTAAACTCAGGTCAACTAACCTTGGCATCATAACTTGTTTTTTGCGTTTAGCAACTATAGTGAGATAAATTCGTCTATCTTCTTTAACAAAAGATCCAGCAATAGGATCTTGATCAATTATGCTATGAGGAGCAAGTTCCGTATTAAAAACAGAATCTATAACAATGTATCTCAATGATTTTTCACTTAAAATACTATCTGTTTCTTGAATATCCATACCGCTAAAATCTGGTAATTCAATTAAATCATCATGTCGAGTATAAAACCTCAACACCAACAATATTGATAAAACAATAACAATAACTGTTGTGAGTGAAAATGATAAATTTTTGTAAAATGATTTAGTTAATAAAAACGATAACCAAGAATTGTTGCTATTTTCCATATTAATCGATAACGAAAAACAAATATAATAATTATGCTGCCCTTGTCGTGATTATATGTATTTAGTTTATTTTTGAATTATGAAGAATATCGCCGTTGTAATGGGAGGCTTTTCTGCTGAAAAAGTAATTTCACTAAAAAGTGGAAAGGTCGCATTGAACTTTCTCAATAAAGACAAATACAATGCTTTTGCTGTAATTATTGACAATGAAGGCTGGAGATTAGAAAAAAACGGAAAGTTATACCCTATTAATAAATCAGATTTTAGTGTAAATATTGACAATCAAAAGATAAAATTTGATGGTGTATTTATGGCAATTCATGGAACACCTGGAGAAAATGGCGTACTACAACGCTATCTTGATAATTTAGAAATACCTTATACCTGTTCTGGAGTAAAAGCTTCATCATTAAGTTTTGACAAAGGAGCTTGTAACGAATTTTTAAGAAATTTTGATATTCCTTGTGCTAAGTCTATAAAACTAAAAAAAGGAGGTACAATAGATTCTTCAAACATCATTAAACAGTTGAAACTACCATGTTTCGTTAAGCCTAATGGTAACGGAAGTAGTTTTGGTATCAGCAAGGTCAAATCTATTGAAGAACTAATGCCCGCCATAGACAAAGCTTTTAAGCACGACGAATATATCCTTATTGAATCCTTATTGATTGGCACTGAAGTAACTTGTGGTGTTCATAACTTAAATGGCATAATTGAAACCTTTCCTATTACAGAAATAGTTAGTGAAAATGACTTTTTTGATTTCGAAGCTAAGTACAAGGGTAAATCAAAAGAAATCACTCCAGCAAGAATTAGTAAAGACCTAGCTAAAAAAGTTTCTGAAAGAACTATTGAAATTTATCAATTACTAGAACTAAATGGAATTGCAAGAGTTGATTTTATAATTATGGACAATGAACCTTACATCATTGAAGCAAATACTGTCCCCGGTCTTTCTGAGGAAAGTATTATTCCACAACAAGCACTCTGCCAAGGAATATCACTTAGTGAATTATTTAATCAATCTGTTCAACACATGCTTTATGGAAAATAAAATTCGTCTAGTTTGGGATTTTAGAGGTTCGGATGCTTTAAAAACTGCTGAACATCAACTAACACATCTTGTTGAATTTATGATAAAAGAAGACATTTCTTATTTAGATAAGTCATCAGAACAGATTAGTGAGTTACACTCTATTTGCTCGATTATTATTAAAGATAGTGATTTGGATTTCGTTAAAAAAAGACTGAAACCTCATCGTGGATTTTTAGTGAATTAGTTTTTTAAACTTTCAAGAGCCAAACGATAACTATCTAATCCAAAACCACAAATACTAGCTTTACAATATGGAGCTATTAAAGATTTTTTACGAAATTCTTCTCTAGAATAAATATTTGAGATGTGTGCCTCAATAACTGGAGAATTGATAGAAGAAATAGCATCAGCGATAGCAACAGAGGTATGTGTGTATCCTCCAGCATTTAGAATTATAGCATCGCTATCAAAGCCATTTTCATGAAGACAATTAATAATTTCACCTTCTACATTACTCTGAAAAAAGCTTATAATTATACTAGGAAAAGTTTGACGTAATTCTTTTAAATATTCTTCGAATGATTGTTCACCGTAAATACTTTTTTCTCTTACGCCTAATAAGTTTAAATTTGGTCCATTAACAATTACTACTTTCATAGTACAAAAGTAATCAATGAGTTGGAAAAATAATATAAATGGCTTTCGTTCTTATTTGATGTTAGAGAGAAATCTATCTGAAAATTCTATTGAATCTTATGTAAGAGACGTCAATAAACTCGCTGACTATCTAGATACAAACGACAATAAAGTTAGTGTTAAAAAAGTAAATACTAATGATTTGATCGCCTTTATCCAATCGATAGCAGAAATCGGAATGAGTACTAGTACTCAGGCTAGAATTCTGTCTGGAATTAAAGCATTTTTTAAATATTTGATATTAGAAGATGTCATTAGTAACGACCCCAGCATCCTAATTGAAGGACCAAAAAAAGGGCTGAAACTTCCTGACACATTAAGTACTGAAGAAATTGACCAAATTATAAAAGCTATTGATTTAAGCCACCCACTAGGTCAACGCAATAAAGCTATAATAGAAACATTATACGGCTGTGGTTTAAGAGTTTCAGAACTTATTAACCTAAAACTTTCTAATTGGTATGAAAAAGATGGGTTTATAAAAGTATTTGGAAAAGGTAACAAAGAGCGTTTGATTCCAATAGGTAATGTAACAGCCAAAGAACTGAAAATATATGTTGAAGAAGTCAGAAGCCATCTAAGTATTCAAAAAGGGCAGGAAGACTATATTTTCTTAAGTAAAAGAGGAAAGTATTTAAGTAGAGTATCCATATTTAATATCGTTAAAGATCTTACTGAAAAGGCACAAATAAAGAAAAATATAAGTCCCCATACATTTAGACACAGTTTTGCCACTGAATTAATAGAAAGAGGTGCTAACCTTAGAGCGGTTCAAGAAATGCTTGGGCATGAATCGATTACTACTACTCAACTTTATACACACATCAACAAAGAATTTTTAAGACAATCCATAATATCACACCATCCAAGGTCATAAATGAATATTTACTCGAACATCTGGAAACTTTATGTAATCAAAGGATTGAAATGGTTTATGATTGTCATGCCTATTGTAGTGCTATTTTTTCAAGAAAATGGATTAAGTCTACAAGAGGTTATGATTCTTCAAGGTATATATTCCTTTATGGTGGCAGCGATGGAAATTCCTTCAGGCTATTTAGCCGATGTCTTTGGTAGAAAAAACACCTTGATATTAGGAGCAACTTTCTGTTTTTTTGGATTTCTAATCATCAGCCTTTCATTCAGTTTTTGGTACTTTATCATTGGTGAAATAATTTTAGGTATTGGTTCAAGTTTTATTTCTGGAGCAGATTCAGCTATTTTGTATGATTCTCTTGCTGAAAGTAAAAAAGAAAATGAATACACTAAAGTTGAAGGAGTAGCTTATGGCATAGGAAACTTCTCAGAGGCCATTGCAGGAATTTGTGGTGGTTTATTAGCAGAAATATCTTTAAGATTACCTTGGGAGGTTCAAGTTGTTGTAGCTGGGGTCATTATACCATTTACTTTTTTATTAGTAGAGCCTAAAGAACATCAACAAAATAAACTACCAAAGAGTTTCAAAGCTATATGGCAAGTTGTTAAATTTTCTCTAGTAGAAAACAAATTACTGAAATGGTTGATAATTTTATCGTCATCTATTGGCTTTGCTACTTTATCTCTTGCATGGTTTGCACAGCCTTATTTTAAAAGCATTGATATGCCCTTAAAATACTTTGGATTTGCTTGGGCATTTTTAAACCTAACAACTGGCTTATCATCTATAAATGCCTATAGATTGCAAGGATTATTTTCTAAAAATAGTTTTTTGATTTTATTAAGTTTAGCTATAAGCATGTCTATTTTTTTACTTTCAAAATCAACAGCTATACTGGGATTAATTTTAATTACGACAGTATATATTATTAGAGGATTAGCTACTCCTCTTATGAGAACATATATAAACGATTTAACACCTTCCAATATGAGGGCGACAGTCTTATCTATAAGAAGTTTTTGCATTAGAGTAACCTTTGCTGTAATGGCACCACTTATGGGCTGGATTGTTGATATTTATACTTTAGGACAAAGTTTTTTATTGTTAGGAATAATTGTTGGAATTACTAGTTTAGCAGCTAGTTTAAAATTAAAAGCCTTATTTAACGATTAATTGCTCTACATTCCTTTTTACATCACATATTATTTCCACGAAATACAAACCTTGAGATAATTTACTAACATCTATACTATTACAAGGATTTTCTTCAAACAACATCAATTGCCCTTTA
>CAXFOQ010000025.1:0-16648 GCA_964004705.1 uncultured Flavobacteriales bacterium
CAACTTTTAGAGGTAGCGAATGAAATGTTTAACTTAGATAATTTATCTTGTCTGATATATAAAGTATAGTGGAGTTTTTACCTGAAAAAATAGAGCAGTACGCTTGTAACCATACTCAAGAAGAAAATATTGTGTTAGCTGAGCTAAACAGAGAAACTTGGGCAAAAGTTCTCATCCCTCGAATGCTCTCTGGTCACCTTCAAGGTCGCGCATTGAGTATGTTTAGTAAAATGATTAGACCAAAATGTATTTTAGAAATAGGCACTTATACAGGCTATTCGGCAATATGCCTTTCTGAAGGTTTACAAGAAGGAGGTAAATTGCACACTATTGACATCAACGAAGAACTGAAATCAATGTCTTTAAACTATTTCAAAAAGGCAGAAATCTCTAAAAATGTAGTTCAATATGTTGGTAATGCTTTAGAAATTATTCCAAATATGAAGGATGAATTTGATTTAGTATTTATTGATGCTGATAAAGAAAATTACAGTAACTATTTTAAAATAGTTATAGAAAAAATGCCAATAGGTGGTTTTATCATTGCTGATAACGTACTGTGGAGTGGGAAAGTTGTCGAAAAAGTCAAAGGAAGAGATCAAGAAACAAAGGCAATTCAAGAATTCAATACCCTTGTTCAAACCTCAGAAAGAGTAGAAAATATTTTAATGCCAATTAGAGATGGGCTAATGATTTGTCAAAAAATTAAATGAAACTACTTTCATTCGAAAATACAGAAATTGCATTCCAAAGTAAATCAACTAAGCAGTTGAACAAATCCTATTGGCTTTTTAAATTAGTAAGTAATAATACTCTAGTCAAAGTTTCTCCATTTCTTCTAAAAATTGCCTTTGCTTTGAGACTACCAATTAAAGGATTGATAAAACAAACCATTTTTGAGCAATTTTGCGGTGGTGAATCTATCGAAAATTGTGACAAAAGAATTCAATCTTTAGCCAAGTTTAATATCGGTACTATTTTAGATTATTCTGTTGAAGGAAAAAGTATTGAGGATGATTTTAATAGAGTTACAAAAGAAACTACACAAACAATTTTAAAAGCGAAAGAAAATGATAATATCCCTTTTGCTGTATTTAAAATATCGGGCCTCGCACGTCTTGAATTACTTGAGAAAGTTAGTAATTCTAAAATGGAGCTTAATAAAGAAGAAAAGAAAGAGTTTAAAAGAGTAAAGGAAAGAATCAATTTAATTTGTACAACAGCATATAAAAATAATGTTCGTCTTTTTATAGATGCTGAAGAAAGTTGGATACAAGATGCTATTGATGAAATCGTCATTTCTATGATGAGAAAATATAATAGTGAACGTGCTATAGTATTCAACACTCTTCAAATGTACCGTTGGGACAGATTAGCCTTCTTAAAGCAATCTTATGCTGATGCAGAAAATGGCAACTACTTTTTAGGTTTAAAAATAGTTCGAGGTGCCTATTTGGAAAAAGAAAGAGAAAGAGCCAAAAAAATGGGCTATCCTTCTCCAATTCAAAAGGATAAAGAAAGTTGTGACAATGATTATAATTTAGCATTAAGGTTTTGTATGAACCATATTGATAAAATTGCACTATGTGCTGGTACACATAACGAACAAAGCTCTATACTTTTAACCCAACTAATGGACGAGAATAATATACTTAAAAACGACCAAAGAGTATATTTTTCTCAGCTACTAGGTATGAGTGAACATATAAGTTTTAATCTCTCGAATAACGAATACAATGTAGCAAAGTATATGCCTTATGGTCCGATAAAAGATGTACTCCCCTACCTTATCAGAAGAGCTGAAGAAAATACTTCCATAGCTGGACAAACAGGTAGAGAGTTAAGCTTAATAATTAAAGAAAAAAAGCGAAGAGCTCAATAACAAGAACAACTATCTTGATCAACAAAAAAGTTATTTAATATGACTTTTTCATCACATAAGTCAAAGCCGACACTAAGACTTTCTTTCTCAACAACATAGTACTTGCACGGTTCGGTACGTTGCTCACTTTTCTCAAAGTTTATATTTCCACCCTCTAAAACATTTAGCACATCTTTTTGGTTTAAGCTAAGACAATCAAGATGACATTGAGCGTCGGGACTAATATATATAGTATCACTTTTAAGATGGTATAAAACTCTATAGTCTATATCAAAATACTGAGCGTATTCAACGAACCTTCCCGGAAAAGCAAAACGTATAACCATTACACCTAATATTACACCAAATAAGAAAATAAAAAAACGTCTAGTCATTATATACTTGCAATAAGTAAATCTATTTCTTTATAATTTAGATTAAACCATTCTGCAACCATTTTATTAGTGAGCATTCCATGACAAATATATACTCCTTGACGAAGTCCAACATCGCCAACAATAACATTATCCAAACCACCAAAATCGCCTGCTTTTAAAATAATTGGAGTAAGTAGATTGCTTAATGAATAAGAAGCTGTTCTAGCAACTCTTGACGGTATATTCGGAACACAGTAATGAACTACTCCAAATTTATTGAATATAGGTTTAGAATGATTGGTCAATTGAGAAGTTTCAAAGCATCCTCCTTGATCAATACTTACATCAATTATAACCGAACCATCTTTCATTTGAGAGACCATTTGCTCTGACACTACACATGGTGTTCTTTTGTCATTAGAACGCAACGCACCAATAACAACATCAGCACGCCTAAGAGCTTTTTGCAAAACCTTGGGTTGAATAATTGAAGTAAAAACACGTTTATTTAAATCATTTTGAAGACGTCTAAGTTTAGATAAAGAATTATCAAAAACTTTAACAGATGCGCCTAATCCCATAGCTGATCTAGCAGCAAACTCACCTACAGTACCAGCACCAATAATTACTACTTCAGTAGGAGTAACACCAGCTATACCTCCTAATAATAAGCCTTTACCAAGATTGACATTACTTAAATATTCTGAGGCGATAAGAATTGAAGTATTACCGGCTATCTCACTCATAGAACGAATTAAAGGCATCATTCCAGAATCGTCTTGAATAAACTCGTAAGCCATGCAATTAATCTTTTTTTGAGCTAACTTTTCAATGAATTTTTTTGAGCGAGTTGTTATTTGTAAAGCTGAAATTAAGGTTTGTCGACCTTTCATCAATTCAATCTCTTCAATAGTTGGAGGTTCTACTTTTAAAATAACATCTGCTTGATAAATTTCTTTAGTATCATAAACAATTTTAGCTCCTGCCTCACTAAACTCAGAGTCAGGAAAGTTAGCACCTTCGCCAGCTTTAGATTCAATAATAACTTCATGACCATGACTGACCAACAATTGAACAGCGTCAGGAACAATTGCTATTCTACTTTCTTGAAATGTAATTTCTTTAGGAACACCAATAAACAAGGATTTTGGTTGTTTTTTTAACTCTAACTTTTCTTCTTGAGGAATTAAATTCCCGCTACCAAAAGATGAAATATTAGTCATTTAATACTAATTTTATAATTCTTAGTTCGTTTTCTACATCAATATAAATGTGGTCAAAGTCATTAGGTAATAAATCTTCAATCATTGACGGCCATTCTACAAAACAATACGATGAACTGTCAAAGTAAAATTCTATACCAATATCAAAAGCTTCACGTTTATCTTCTAAACGATAAAAGTCAAAATGATACACTTTTCCATTTATTTCACTAATATACTCATTTACAATTGAAAAAGTTGGACTTTTAACGACATCTACTACATTCAACTGCTCACAAATTGATTTTATTAATGTTGTTTTGCCAGCTCCCATGCTAGCATGAAACGCAATTTTTTTACTCTTTGAAAGCTTTAGTATTTCAGAACTAATAAAATCTAATTGAGTTAGTTCATTACATATCCACATCATATCTTACTTTGGGCTAAGCGTTACAATAGGGATGATCATTTCTTCAAGTGAGATTCCCCCATGCTGAAAAGTTTCTTTGTAATGATTTACAAAATAATTAAAGTTATTAGGATATGCAAAGAAATAATCTTCTCTAGCAAAAATATATTTACTACTAATATTCACAGAAGGCAAAAATACATCTTTTGGGTTGACAATTTCAAAGACTTCTTTATTATTATACTTCATATTTCTTCCTTGCTTATAGCGTAAATTGTTTGTTAAGTCTTTATCTCCTAATACCTTGGTAGGCTTTTTTACCAATACTGTTCCGTGGTCAGTTGTAATTAATAATTTGTGTTGATTTCTAGAAATAAATGTCATCATATCTCTTAAAGGCGAATGTTCAAACCAAGATGTAGTTAATGAACGGTAAGCAGCATCGTCTTCTGCAAGTTCTTTTATAACTTTCATATCCGTTCTTGCATGGGAAAGCATATCTACAAAATTATATACTATTACATTCAAATTATTGTGAGACAGATTCTGCATTTTATCGACTAGCTTTCTACCTGCGTCTATGTTTGTAATTTTATTATATGATGTCTTAATTTGATTTTTACCGAGTCGATTTAACTGCGCCAAAAGAAACTGCTCTTCGAACATATTTTTACCTCCTTCATCAGTATCATTTTTCCACCAATCGTTATGCAGCCGCTCCATTTCTAAAGGTAGGAGTCCAGAAAAAATTGCATTTCTAGAATATTGAGTTGCAGTTGGAAGTATACTGTAATATAAAGATTCATCATCAATTCTAAAATCTGAAGTAATTGAAGATTCTATCATTTTCCATTGATCATATCTCAAATTATCTATTACTACAAAAAAGGTACAAGTATCCTCATTTATATTAGGTAATACCTTTTTACGAAAGACCTGGTGTGACATCAATGGAGAATTCTCTTGGACTGTCAACCAAGATTTATAATTAGATTTTACATATTTGAAAAATTGAGCGTTCGCTTCTGCTTTTTGCATCTCTAAAATTTGTTTCATACCAGCATCACCTGAGCGCTCGAGTTCTAATTCCCAAAATGTTATTTTTTTAAATAATTCTTCCCATTCTTCTTTGTTCATAGATGCTCCAAGTTGAATGCCTATAGCTCTAAATTCTTTTTGATAATCAGCATTTGTTTTTTGGTTTACTAATCGCTCACTATCAACGTGTTTTTTAATGGATAACAAAATCTGATTGGGATTGACTGGCTTAATGAGATAGTCTGAAATTTTTGAACCAATAGCCTCTTCCATTATACTTTCCTCTTCACTTTTAGTTATCATAATAACAGACAAATTAGAGCGTTTATCTTTCATCTTTATGAGAGTCTCTAAGCCAGATAATCCTGGCATATTTTCATCTAAAAAAACCAAATCAAAGTGCTGTTTTTCTATGAGCTCAATTGCCGTTATACCATTATTAGCCGTTTTAATCACATAGCCTTTATTTTCTAAAAACATTATGTGAGGCTTCAAAAGATCAATTTCATCATCAACCCACAGAATGATTATCTTTTCATTTAAATTCATATCTTCATCGAGAATTATAGAGATTAAAATTACAGTTATTTTTTGAATGAAATTATCTAAAATCATTAACGACCCATTATACGGTTTTATTAGTCTGCAGGGCGGAATTATTTTAAATTTAATAGAACATCCTTATTTTCAAAGACTTAGAAGAATTTCACAGCTTGGACTAACCAGCTTAGTTTACCCTGGAGCACTACACACGCGTTTTCATCATGCAATAGGAGCAATGCATTTAATGCAAAAAGCAATCAACGTTTTACGATCCAAAGGTCAAGAAATAAGCAATCATGAAGCCGAAGGTGCAAAAATTGCTATTCTTTTACATGATATTGGACACGGCCCATACTCCCACTCTCTTGAGCATAGCATAGTAGATAATATTTCTCACGAGGAGCTATCTCTATTCTACATGAACAAACTCAATAATGAGTTCAATGGAAAATTAGACTTAGCAATTCAAATTTTTAAAGATGAATATTCTAAATCATATTTACATCAATTGGTATCTAGTCAGCTTGATATGGATAGGATGGATTACCTAACTAGAGATAGTTTTTACTCGGGAGTTCAAGAAGGAGTTGTAGGAGCAGATAGAATTATTAATATGCTAGATGTAGTAAATGATAAATTAGTCGTTGAAAGTAAAGGAATTTATTCAGTAGAAAAATTTCTCATAGCTAGGCGCATAATGTATTGGCAAGTTTATTTTCACAAAACAGTATTAAGTGCAGAACAAATGCTTATAAAAGTCCTTCAACGGGCTAAAGAACTAAGTCAAAATAATATTAAGTTATTTGGCACTTCTAGTCTTCATCATTTGCTAAATAATAATTTCACTATTGAAGATTTCAAATCCAATCCAAAAGTTTTTGAAGCATTTACTGAACTTGATGATTATGACATTATGGCGTCAATCAAAGAGTGGCAAAATCATTCGGATATTATATTGGCTTCTTTATCCAATAAAATTGTAAAAAGAGAGTTATTTAAAGTGAAACTTTTAGATAAACCAATGGATAACCTTAGCATTTCAAGAATCAAAAAAAATATAGTAAGTTCCTATAATTTAAATGCTACTAATGTTAATTATTTTTTTTTAGAGGGTGTAATAACTAATAATGCTTATAAATTAAATGATTCTGATATTAATATTTTGTTTAGGGATAATATAATTAAAGACTTAATTGGGGCAGCTGACAAATCGACCATCTCAGCACTATGTAAGACAGTTAAAAAATATTTTTACTGCTACCCCAAAAACCAACTCATTTGAATTACTTTTGTAAAAGATGATTTACAGCATTGAAAAAATAGCAAGAATTCTTGATGGCAAATTAGTAGGCGATGGTAATGTCAGTATTAATATGCTTTCAAAAATAGATGAGGGTACTAAAGGAAGTCTAAGCTTTTTTGCAAATAAAAAATACGAGGAATTTTTATATACTACAAAAGCTAGTGCTGTAATTATTTCTTCTGATATAAATATAGATTACTCAAGAATTTCGACTAACCTTATTATTGTAGATGATGCATATCAAGGTTTTGCAACGATGTTACAAACTTTTAGTGAGTCCAGAAATAATATCGAAGGAGTTCACAAACACTCAAGTATTGAAGAATCCGCCACAATTGGTAAGAAATGTTATATAGGTTCAAATGTTTATATCAGTGAAAATGTAATAATTGGAGATAATGTAAAAATATACCCAAACTGCTTTATTGGAGAAAACACTTCTATTGACGACAACACTATATTATATGCTGGAGTTAAAATATATGACCATTGTATAATAGGAAAAAATTGTATTATTCAATCTGGAGCAATCATTGGTGGTGATGGCTTTGGCTTTGCACCAAATGCCGAAAATGAATACACTAAAGTTGCACAAATTGGAAATGTAATTTTAGAAGATAATGTTGAAATTGGAGCTAATACGACAATTGATAGAGCAACGATGGGCTCAACAATTATTCATCAAGGCGTTAAATTAGACAATCTCATTCAAATAGCACACAACGTAGAGATTGGTAAACATACAGTTATTGCTGCTCAATCAGGTGTTGCAGGTTCAACAAAAATTGGAGAAAATTGTATGATTGGTGGTCAAGTTGGAATTGTAGGTCACATTAAAATAGGAAATAATGTGAAAATTGCAGCCCAATCTGGTATACAAACTGATATCAACGAAAATGAAATAGTTCAAGGTTCTCCTGCTTTCTCTATTTCTGAGTATAAAAGAGCTTATGTTTACTTTAGGCAACTTCCTAAATTGAATAGTTTGGTAAATAAAATTGAAAAAGAAGTAAAAAATATACTAAACAAATAAATGCCCCATTATCAACAAACTATATCCACTACTAAGTCAATTAGTGGGTATGGGCTACATACAGGAAAAAAATCGACTCTTACTTTTAAAGCAGCTCCAATAGATACAGGTATAAAATTTATTAGAACAGATTTAGAAAATAATCCTGTTATTGAAGCTAGTATAGCTAATCTTGACCAAACAATTAGAAGAACACAACTCAAGAAAAATGATGCTATTGTACAAACAACAGAGCATCTACTTGCTGCTTTAAAAGGCTTAGAAATTGACAACCTAATAATTGAAATTGATAGCCCAGAACTTCCTATTTTTGATGGAAGTTCAAAAGTGTTCACTCAAGAATTATCAGAATCTGGAATTATTCAACAAAGTGCACCAAGGAAAGTTTTTAAAGTAAATAAAACTTACCGTTACAAAGATGATGATACAGGTAGTGAATATATACTAAAACCCGCTAGTGAATTTAAGATAGATGTACAAATTGATTATAACTCAAAAGTACTCCAAGTATCATCAGCTCAACTCAATAGCTTATCAGATTTCAACAATGAAATTTCCGATGCAAGAACATTTGTGTTTTTACATGAAATAAAACCCCTATTTGAACAAGGACTTATAAAAGGAGGCAACCTAAATAACGCCATCGTTTTTGTTGAAGAAAAAGTGAGTTCTAAAGAACTTCTTAAATTAGCAGAAATTTTTAATAAAAAAGATATAGATGTTAAAGAGCAAGGAATTCTAAACAATATAGATTTAAGGTATGAAAATGAACCTGCTAGACATAAACTTTTAGATGTCATTGGAGATATAGCACTTTGTGAATACTATATTCAAGGACATCTTAAAGTTATTAAGCCGGGACATAAATCTAATATTGCATTTGCTAAGAAATTAATTCAAATTATGAAAAAAGAAGCACCTATTTACGATCCAAATCAAACTCCTGTTAAGGATATTCATCAGATAATGGACATGTTACCTCATAGGCCACCATTTCTATTAATCGATAAAATCATTGAGCTTAGCGACAACCATGTTGTAGGAATTAAGAATGTGACCATGAACGAAGACTTCTTCAATGGTCACTTTCCAGGTGCACCAGTTATGCCAGGCGTACTACAAATAGAAGCTATGGCACAAGCGGGGGGCATATTATTACTCAGCACTGTACCAGATCCTGAAAATTACCTCACCTATTTTATGAAAATTGACAAGGTAAAATTTAAACAAAAAGTTTTGCCAGGAGATACTATAGTCTTTAAATCCGAGTTAATTAGCCCCATAAGACGAGGCATTTGCCATATGTTTGGACAAGCATTTGTTGGAAAAAAACTTGTTATGGAAGCCGAATTAATGGCTCAAATGAAAAAAGTAAAATAATTTAATGTCAAATACATTTTCGAATATATCGCCTAAAGCTAAAATTGGTAAAGGTGTAAAAATTGAGTCATTTGTTATCATTGATGATGATGTGGAAATTGGCGATAATTGCTGGATTGGTTCAAACGTTAGTATAATGGGCGGTGCTAGAATTGGTAACAATTGTAAAATCTTTCCAGGAGCAGTTATATCAGCTATACCTCAAGATTTAAAATTTAGTGGCGAGAAAAGTATTGTCAAAATTGGAGATAATACTACTGTTAGAGAATTTGCAACCATTAATAGGGCAACTAATTATAGCGGAGTCACTTCGGTTGGTGAAAACTGCCTTATTATGGCTTATGTACATATTGCACATGACTGTCATATCGCAAATAATGTAATTTTAGTGAACAGTGTTCAATTGGGTGGTCATGTAGAAATTGCAGAACATACTATTGTCGGCGGAATTAGTGCTGTCCATCAATTTGTAAAAATCGGTTCATACTCTATGATTTCTGGAGGCTCATTAGTTAGAAAAGATGTACCTCCATATATCAAGGTAGCCAAAGAGCCTCTAAGTTTCATTGGCATTAATTCTATTGGTCTTTCTAGAAAAGGGTTTAGTGAAGAAAAAATATTAGAAATACAAAATATTTACAGAAACATATTTCAATCTAATTTGAATTATACACAAGCTATTGAAAAGATTAAAAAAGAATTTTCTAATAGCAAAGAAATAGAAAACATTATCAAATTCATTAGTGAGTCTGAAAGAGGAATAATCAAAGGATTTAAACAATAATTAGTATGGCAACAACAGCAGATTTTAGAAACGGACTTTGCATAAAGCACAATAACGACTTGTGGCAAATTGTAGAATTTCAACACGTAAAACCAGGAAAAGGACCAGCATTTGTAAGAACGAAGTTGAAAAATCTAACCAACGGAAGACGTCTAGATAACACCTTTACTGCAGGAGTAAAAATCGATGTTGTAAGAATTGAAAACAGAAAGCATCAATTTCTGTATGCTGATGGCGACACTTATCACTTTATGAATACAGATAACTACGAACAAATTTTTGTAGATAAAGAGCTTATAAACGCACCGCAATTCTTGAAAGAAGGAGAAAATGCAGATATACTTTTCCACGCTGAAGAAGAAAAGATATTAGGTTGTGATTTACCAGCATCGGTTGTTCTAGAAGTCACTTACACTGAGCCTGGAATAAAAGGCGATACAGCGACTAACGCTCTCAAACCATCTACTGTTGAGACAGGTGCTACAGTTAATGTGCCGCTATTTATAAATATTGGCGACAAAATAAAAATTGACACCCGAAAAGGAGCTTATTCCGAACGAGTAAAATCATAAATGCTAAAGGCATTTCATAGCAAAGGACTTACCGAAGCTGGCTGTGACGAAGCTGGCAGAGGATGTTTGGCAGGTCCTGTAGTAGCATCAGCAGTTATTCTTCCAACAAACTTCAGACATAAACAACTGAACGACTCAAAACAACTCACTATCAAACAACGCCAAATTTTAGAACCCATAATAAAAGAGAAAGCACTCTCTTGGGCAATTGGCATAGTATCTCCACAAGAAATAGACGAAATAAATATTCTAAACGCTTCTTTTCTTGCAATGCACAGAGCAATCGATAAACTTGAAAGAAATGTTGATTTATTACTCATTGACGGAAATCAATTTAAAACGTACAAAGAAATTAGACATTTATGTATAGTCAAAGGAGATTCAAAATTCGCTTCAATAGCAGCAGCGTCAGTTCTTGCTAAAAATTTCAGAGATGAATTAATGTTCAATTTGGATTCTAATTTCCCTCAATACGATTGGAAAAACAATAAGGGGTACTCAACAGCCAAACACAGAGAAGCTATTCGTCAAATTGGAGCATGTAAGCACCACAGAAAAAGTTACCAATTGCTACCTGCTCAATTAAAAATTGAGTTTTGAAACAATATATAATTATTTAAATTTGAACTATCAATTTCATCTTACGATATGAAGCTAAATAAGAGCACAGTCATACTAACTTTAAGTCTTTTAGTTGGAATCATTTTCTTTTTGTTATATCAGAAATATCAAGAGCTAAACAAACAAACTACGGATGCCATTCAATCTATACCAATTAATGCCGCTTTGATAGTAGAAAGTGAAAATTGGAGCTCTACATTAAACGAATTAGAGAATACATTGCTTTGGAAAACGATATCAAATTCTGAGGATTGGGCAGAAACAAAAAAAACAATTGAAAGTATATCACTTAAATTTCAAGCTTACGATCAATTAAAACACTTCATAGACAATAAGAAGTTGTATTTATCATTTCATCACTCTACTAATGATTTTTATATTTTTCTTTCTACAGCTTGCAATAACGAAGAACTGAAACTGATAGAGATGAACGATACTTTAATTGGTAGTTTTAAAAGCAGAGAGTACGACGGAGTTAAAGTATATGAACTAGAAAATAATTGGAATTTATGCCATCATAAAGACATCTTATTTATGAGCTCATCCTCTTTACTCATAGAAGATGGAATAAGACAATTAAATAATGAGATTAGCTTATTAGACAACACCGAATTCACAAAAGTACAGAGTACAAAAAGTACTTTTGCTGGAGCCCATATCTACACCAATTATTCTAATTTATCAAAGTTACTTTCTCAAAATACAAAGCTTTCCAAATCAGACGAAAAATGGATTAGTCGCTGGGCTAATTGGGCTGAACTTGATTTGGAATCATCAGACAATAATTTGACTCTTTCAGGATTTACTTTAGTTGAAGATTCTTCTTCAAATTATTTAACCTCTCTATTTGGTCAGCTAGAACAGAAAATAGAAATAAGTAAAGTCGCTCCAAGAAACACCTATAAAATTACTGCTTTAGGTATAGAAGACTTCAATTTATTCTACGCCAATTACAAAGATTTTATGGCGAAACACAACAACCTATACGAACATAGCAAAGCTCTATCGGATATTAAATCTAAATACAAATTAGATCTTGAGAATTACTTCAATGGCATAGTCTTAAATGAAATGGGTACAATAAGTACATTCTCCACTTCAGGCAAATCAGACGACTTTATATTTATCAAATCCAAAAAAGAATCTGAAGAATTACTTAACTATATCAACCCTAAAATAGAAAACAAACCATTTTCAGAAAATTATCGAGGATTTAAACTGTCCAAGTTTGAAATTAATGATGTCTTTGCAAAGCTTTATGGGCAAATGTTTAGTTCTGTCAAAGAAAATTATTTCTCTTATGTAGACGGCTACCTTATTTTTGCTAACTCTACATCGTCTTTAAAAGCTTTCATTAATAATTTTATTTCAAAAAAGGTACTGGACAACAATGCTAGTTTTATCAACTTTAAAGATCAGATAGGTTCTCGCTGCAACTTCCTATATTATATTAATCCATCAATGGGCAATTGGGATGAATCGCTAAAAAATAAATGGAAACCATTTATAATAAAAGAAAATTGGTCGAATGTAAGTGGCTTTGTTTATCAATTAAGTTCAAAAAATGAATTATTCTACAACAATGTGGTATTACAATACGAGTATAATGTAGACGAAGAAACACAGCTTGATTGGATAGTAAATTTAGAAAGGAATATTACTACACCACCTCAAATAGTATATAATCATCATACTAAAAAGAATAATGTAATTATTCAAGATGATGATAAAGTAGTTTATTTGATTAACTCAAAAGGAAAGATTTTATGGAAAAAACAAATAGGAGGAATTATATTAGACAAGGTTAATCAGATGGATTTCTATAAAAATGAAAAGCTACAATATATCTTCAACACGGAGGACAGCTTATACATTCTAGATAGACTTGGAAGAAATGTTGAAAATTTTCCTATAAAACTTAGTGCAAAAGCAAAAAGAGGACACTCGCTATTAGATTATGATAAGAATAGAAAATACCGAATTTTAGTTCCTTCAGAAAATGGTATGGTTTACAATTATTCAAAAGAAGGAAAAGCAGTCATAGGCTGGGAATTTGAAAAAATGAATATACCTATCAGCCACCAAATTCAATACTTAAATATTAAGGGTAAAGACTACATTTATGTGGTAGATAGTGATGGTAATACCAGTGTCGTTGGACGTAATGGAAAAAAACGTACGAATATTGGAAAAATTCCCATTAAATCATCATACTATATAGATAAAAAAGACGGCAGTATTTACACTTCTGATAAGAGTGGTAATATTTGGCTTACCACATTAAAAGGTAGTCAAACAAAAATTAAAACATCTGAACTAGAAAGTTTTAGCTTTTTTGCATCAAACTTCAATAATGATGATTTAATGGACTTATTTATCTCAGACGATTCTGGAGTAAAATGCTATAACCTAGAATCAGAAATTTTGGATTTTAATGTCCAAAATGAGTCAGATCCTAAAGTTTTTAAATTTAACAACCGATCCATTATTGGCTTTTCAAGTGAAGGAAGTTGTTATTTATTTGATTCTCAAGGAAAAGCATTTTCTGGAAGCCCGCTCTTTGGAGGTGGTGATTTCGAATGTGTGGATTTAGACAAGGACAATAAGCTAAATCTAATTGTTGTTTATGAAAATATTCTAAATAACTACAGTCTTGAGTAAGACTACCTCAACAAGCCAATGCTTATACTAGTGAGAAACTGCTTAGCATCTGTTGATGATAAAGAAAATCTAAAGTTGATTTGCTTTTGTTTTACGGGAACAAAAAAGTGAGCTGACAAAGAATAGTTAGGCTTTAAGTCTATGTTATTAATATCACCAGCAGGAGTTATAAGTCCAAAATCAGCCCCTAATCCAATCGTTGTTGTCAGTAACTTTCCTCCTCCTAACATTAAGGCTATGTTATCAATAGAAGCTGTTGTTCTAAGATTTAAATAATATTCTTTCTCATCATTTTTATAAAGTACTGACTGAGCTATTAAGTCAGTCCAACCCACTGAAAAACCACAATATATAAGTTTATCACTTTCACTTTTTATTTCATTATCTAATTTATGCAATTCATTTTCTTCAATAATTTTAATTAAGAGTTTAGCATAATTAGGGTTTGTTGCGTAACCCGCTTTCTTTAAACCTTTAGCCCAAGATTTATAATCCGTTAAAGCGTATTCAAACAAATCAGCATACCTCGATCTTAGTAAAAACTCTGAATGATCATCATATGAATCTCTTACTGTATTATATTTTCTAAAGCATTCATCTTTTTTATCATCATCGTGGTAAACCCTCTCCCCTTTCCAGTCGGAATGACATTTAATACCAAAATGATTATTTGATTTTTTAGCTAATTCACTATTTCCATCACCACTTTCTAAAATCCCTTGAGCTAGTGTTATACTAGCAGGAATTTTATATTTTTTCATTTGGTAAATGGCTTCGTCTTTATATTTATCGATATACTCATTACGAGTCATATTTTGAGCTGAAAGCTGAAACGAAAATAAGAGTAAAAATAAGACTAGTCGATTTTCCATTCTTTAGATTGTAAGCTTTGATTCATACCTTCAATTCCTTGCAAACCTCCAGTATGGACAGCTAAAATAGTACTATTTGAAGGAAAATTATTATTCTTTATCATATCAAAAATACCATAAAACATTTTGGCAGTATAAACAGGATCTAACTGAATTGAAAAATCACGTTTGAACTCATTCATGAAGGTCACCAATTCCTGACTAACTTTTGCATAACCACCAAAATGATAATTGGATTGAATAGACCAATTCGAAGTCTTAACGTACTTTTTTACTTCGTCATTTAAAAATTCACCCTCTTTTAATGAAGAAAAGCCTATTGCGACTTGAGAAGGCTTTAAACTTCGTATAACTCCAGACAATGTCCCACCTGTACCTACTGGAACACAAACTATATCAAAATCTTTGAAAGAAACCATCTCCTCACAAGATTTAACAGCAAGTTCATTTGTTCCTCCTTCAGGCAAAAGGTAGCAATCTACATATATAGACTTCCAATCAATATTAGATTTATTCCGATAGGTTTCTCTATCAACAAATTGCAATTGCATACCCTCATTTTTTGCTCTTACTAGAGTTGGATTCAAATTATCAGTAAAGTCGCCACGAATAATACCAATGGATTTTAAACCTAATCTATTACAAGCTGAAGCCGTAGCTGCAATATGATTGGAAAATGCTCCGCCAAATGTTAAAATTGTACGTTGTTTTTGCCTAACAGCCTCCGTCAAATTATATCTCAACTTCCACCACTTATTACCCATACAATGAGGGTTATTTAAGTCCTCTTTTTGAATTAATAGCCTAACTTTCTTAGACTTCAACACAGGATTAGTAATTTCTTGAATATCTCGTTTGACTACTTGTGAAAACATACACTAATATAAGCAATGAATATCGTAAATTTGTACCTTTCAATAATTCAATGGTAAACTTTTCAAACCAAAGTAAATTAGCAAAGGAAGATTTTTACAAAAGTAAAGATGGCTACATTATTTTCACAGAGAAATACCATTTAAAAAGAGGCTATTGTTGTAAAAGCGGTTGTAAGCATTGCCCCTACGGATTTAATAAAAAAACAGATTCTTTAAAAAAGAAATTAAAATGACAGCATTTAAAGATAGTATATCAACTGGTATTCCAAATAAAATTCCTCAAAAAAAGGATTACGACCTTAGTATCAATCACGCGCCCAAAAGAAAAGATATTCTAAGTGCTGATGAGAAAAAATTAGCCCTGAAAAATGCTTTACGATATTTTCCTAAAGAACAACATACGTTTTTAGCTGAGGAGTTTGCTCATGAATTAAACGAATATGGTAGGATATATATGTATAGATACCGACCAGATTATGAAATGAAAGCCAGAAGAATTGAGGACTATCCTGGAAAATCATTGCAGGCAAAAGCCATTATGCTAATGATTCAGAATAACCTAGACTATGCTGTAGCCCAACATCCTCACGAATTAATAACATACGGAGGTAATGGAGGTGTATTCCAAAATTGGGCTCAATATTTATTGTGTATGCAATACTTGTCTGAAATGACTGATGAACAAACATTAGTTATGTATTCAGGCCACCCAATGGGACTGTTTCCATCTCATAAAAATGCGCCTAGAGTTGTTGTCTCCAACGGAATGATGATTCCTAACTACTCTAAAGCCGATGATTGGGAAAAATTTAACGCACTAGGCGTTACCCAATATGGACAAATGACAGCGGGTTCTTATATGTATATTGGACCACAAGGTATCGTTCATGGAACAACTATCACTATTCTAAACGCTGGTAGAAAAATAAGTGACGACGGGTTAGCAGGAAAATTATTTTTAACTGCTGGTTTAGGGGGTATGAGTGGCGCTCAGCCAAAAGCTGGAAATATTGCTGGGTGCATAACCGTAGTAGCAGAAGTAAACCCTAAAGCAACGATAACAAGACACTCACAAGGATGGGTAGATGAAGTCATTGATGATTTAGATTTTCTTGCT